>JASFJF010000228.1:0-6575 GCA_050122255.1 Desulfobacterales bacterium | reverse complement strand
CCGGCAAATGCACTTCCCCGGCAGATATGAAAGTTGTCACCCCCCCATGGACCTCACTTTCCAGAAATCCGGTCTGTTTTTGCCTGGGGGTATAGTCGCCTAAAACCGTGTGGCAGTGTGAATCAAACAGACCGGGCGTGACGGTCGCACCGTCACAATCTACGGTCGTTTCGGCATCGGCCGCATCGAGCTCGCCTTCGGCGCCAAATTGCTTGATCTTGCCGTCTTCGATTAAAACGGCATCACCAGCTAAAATCGGATCGGCAATATCACCGCTGACAATCGTTCCAATATTTTTTAGAAGGACTTTAGACATGTTCCACCTCCCTGGGACCAAAATGGCCGGCTTTAATGCTGGTTTCCAGCACGCGTTCTAAATTGGCAGGTAACTGATAAATCCGCTCGCCAAGGGCATTTGCAAGGGCATTGACAATCGCCGGTGCGGTCGGAATCAAAGCCGGCTCGCCCACTCCCTTGGCGCCAAAGGGACCGGTCGGCTCCGGTGATTCCACAATGATAGGAATAATTTCCGGCATATCCGCACAGGTGGGAATCAGATAATCTTTGAAAGAAAGGGTTTGCCCGGGGATAAAGGCTTCCATCAGTGCGAAACCCATCCCCATGGCCACGCCGCCGCAGATCTGCCCTTTGACGTTTTCCGGATGAATGGCCTTGCCGACATCATGGGCCGCCACGATTTTTTCCACCTGGACTTCACCGGTTAAGGTATCAACACGGGTGAGCGCCAGCTGACAGGCAAATGCATAGGTCGCATATGGCACACCCTGGCCGGTGTCCGGATCCAGCGGCACGGTCTCCGGATCAAAAAATCCATTCCAGGTCAACGGCAGGCCCTTTTTATGGAGTCGCTGCGCCAGCCATGCAAAATCCACCTTGTTGTCGGGATCATTTGCATCGCAGATGTGTCCGGAATCCAATCGCAGAGCAGTTTTGGGGGCTTTAAGTTTGTTGACCGCTTCGGTCAGCAAAACGTCAACAAGCTGATCAGCGGCATCTTTCACCGCATTGCCGGAAATATAGGTCTGGCGGCTGGCAGATGTCGCACCAGCATTGGTGGTACATTTGGTGTCCGCTACGACCATGCGAATATTTTCAGGCTTCAGGCCCAGGGTCTCAGCGGCAATTTGCGCCAGAACCGTGGTGGACCCCTGCCCCAGTTCCGCACAGCCGGTAAACAGCGTGATGTGACCGTTCATATCCATGGTCACTCTGGCCGTCGACGGATTTTGTACACCGGTGTTGCCGATACCGTACCACATGCAACCAATGCCCAGGCCTCTTTTTACATATGTATCATTGGATTCATTTAGCCACTGCGACCGGGCCTGCTTATAATGCGGCTGAATGGCCTCCAGACATTCACCAATCCCGACACTGGTCGTCAATTTTTGGCCGGTGGCAGTTGCAGAGCCCAGCTTTAAGGCGTTGATGCGCCGCATTTCCAGCGGATCGATGCCAAGCTCGCGGGCCAGCAGATCCATCTGGGATTCATGAGCAATTGCCACCTGAGGCGTGCCGAAACCCCGCATGGCGCCGGAAAACGGGTTGTTGGTATACACACACAGGGTTTTAACATCCACGTTTTCAATCTGATAGGGACCGGTGGCGTGCACGGCCGCGCGCGATGCTACGGGTATACCGTAGGATGCATACGCACCGGTATCGCAGGTAATGACAGCCTGCACAGCCAATAGTCGGCCGTCACGGTCCGCTCCGGTTTTTATCTTCATTTCAAGCGGATGCCGTTTAGCGGTGGCCAAATAGGCCTCTTCCCGGCTGTAGACAATGCGTACCGGTCTTTTGAGGTAATAGAGTGCCAGACCGATAAAGCCCTGCGCATTCATATCGAGTTTAGATCCAAATCCGCCACCGGTGGCGGCCTGTATGATGCGCACCTGTTTATCCTTCAGCGCCAGCAGGCTGACGACTTCTTTGTGATCGTAATGGGGATTTTGGGTGGAGGCAAAGATCACCAGCGAATCATCATCGTCCACATAACCGGCACCCGCATCCGGCTCCAGATAGCTGTGTTCGATATGGCCGGTTTGATAGGTCTTTGCAACGACCGCGACGCATTGCTTAAATGCCTTTTCAACATCGCCTTTTCTTATTTTGCGGGTAAACAGGAGATTGCCTTTTGCATGGATCTTCGGCGCCTCCGGAGCCAGGGCCTCATCAGGGTTAAACACGGCCGGAAGTTCCGCATAGGTCACTTCGATGGCTTTGACGGCATCATTGGCCGCCGCTTCGGTTTCGGCCGCCACCAGCGCAAGCGGTTCTCCGATGCTGCGCACCTTATCATCTGACAGAAGGGGCTGATCTTTATTGATAATGCCGATTCGATTTTCTCCCGGAATATCTTCTGCGGTAAAAACACGGACGACGCCATTTATCTGAAGCGCTTTTTCAATTTCAATCTTCTGGATCCGCGCGTGCGCTTTTGTGCTTCGCAAAACCTTAAGGGTCAACGGATCGTCAAGCTTCAGATCGGCGCTGAAGATCGGTTCACCGCGCAACCGCTTTTCTAAGCCGATTTTATGAATACTTTGCCCGATTGTTTTAAATTCGGTTTTCATATATTTGGAGCCAGAGGAATTCCCATTAAATGTGTAATTCACCACGAAAGCACGAAAGGCTGGAAACCCGAAAAGGAAAAAATAAAAGTTCGTGCTTTTAACATTTTGTGTCTTCGTGGTTAAGACTCATGGTTTAATCTGGAAAATTAACATTCCATTCTTGCCATAATTACCGAATCAAAGGGCGCATCATGCGCATGAACAACCCCTGAATGGCTGGCTCTTTATACACCGCCGAAGGCCGCCGGCCGGTGATGCTCAGCATTTTGTCTGCCAGCAGCCTGCCGGCTTCCCATATGATACTTTCAGCGGGCACTTTGCCGGTCATGTATTCTTCTATTTCACGGAACCGATGCGGGGTCGGGGTACAGGATCCCAATGCAAGCCGCATATAGGCGATTGAACCACCGTCATCCTTATAGGCCATAGCAGCCATGCTCATGCGTGCGATCGCCAACTCCTGTCGCCGTCCGATCTTTTGAAAATCAGCGAACGTCACCTGCTGAGGCCTGGGCTGCAACACGAAATGGCTGATGATTTCATTTGGTAGCAAGCTGCAGTGATAGGGCCCGCTGGCCATTTGTTCAATCGTGACATGACGCCGCCCCTCTGAGGTTAACACCACCGCTTCGGCATCATGAATCAGCAACGGCGGTATGGTATCGCCGCACGGAGAGCAGTGAGCAACGTTGCCGCCGATGGTGGCTACATTCCGTATTTGCCGGCTTGCAAATTTTTCTCCTGCCTTTATCAGGGCAGGCGCCATGTCGGCGATAGTATCGGATTCAACCAGTTCGCTTATGGTCACCGCCGCGCCGATGGACAGTTGCCCATTCTGGATCTCAATTTTTTTCAAATCATCCAGTCGACTGACATCCAGAAGATAGCGAGTTTTGAGAGTACCGGATCGTAAATCGACCATGATGTCCGTGCCGCCGGCTAGAATCTTGGTTTTGGCACCGTTGGCGTTTAGAAAATCAAGGGCATCTTCTAAATTCGTGGCCTTTATGTACTCGACGTCAAACATCGGGGGCTTCCAATCTGCGCCTCTTGCTGCTCAATCAATTTTGCGGTAAGCACATGACCCGGGCGGCATTAATCCTTTTTGCCAGCGGTCTGTTTTCTGCCCGCAGCTTCGACGGCTTCTACAATGCTGTGATATCCGGTACAGCGGCAGAGGTTGCCCGAAATCGCTTTGACAATCTCATTGCGTTCGGGGCGCGGTTGCTCCGCCAGCAATGCACGGGTACTCATCAACAGCCCCGGTGTACAAAATCCGCACTGAACAGCATGCTTTTCGGCAAAGGCTTGCTGAATCGGGTGCAGGTCTCCAGTTTGGGCCAGACCCTCGACTGTTAAAACCTCGCGACCGTCCAGCTGGGCCGCAAACATCAGGCAGGCGTTGACGGCGCGTCCATCGACTACGATGGTACAGGCCCCGCATTCACCAATGCCGCAGCCCTCCTTGGTGCCATTTAGCGCTAACCGGTCTCTGATGAGTTCAAGTGCGGTCATGCCGGCCGGGATATCCAGCTGCTTGTTTTTGGCGTTGATGCTAAATTGTATTGTTACGCTATTCGATTTCGTCATGTCCAACTCCAAACTGCCATATCTGAATCAAAGATACCTCACGCAAAGGCGCAAAGATATTTTTTAATATGAAAATTTGCGGTTCATCCATCGAACCCCGGGCTCAATTTCGAAAGCGGTCATGTTTTTTTCTGGAAGGCGCTCTGCTGATTAATTACCCTGATGGTAAGTTGTGGCCTGATATATGGGATGATTGGCATCTAATCCTTAGGAATTGAAAACAGCATACTTTGAATCCCAAATATCGGGCCACAGGCAACTTGCTGATCAGAGCGTCTGGAAGAAAATGACATGACCGAATCAGCTTTTCTAATTTACTACCAAAACGGTTATCTAACGGAGGCCATCTTCTTTCTTGGCCTCCTCCAGCTTCAGCCCACCTACCCTTGCCACCGGTCTTCCGGAATCGGTCACTGCCACAATCAGAGCCAGCTCATCATCCCGCGGAGCATCTGGCAATCTGACTTCGATGGCGTCAAAATGTGAGCGCACGAAGGCGGCATCTTTGAAGTGCAGCGGCACATCCAGAGCAGCGCCGGGAAATCCCAATTTTTTGGCCGAAGGTATCAGGGCTTTGCCGCCGCCGACATTGTCGCGCATGGGCTTGCCCAGCGCCGGGTGCATCAACGCCGCACAATGCTCGAGCTCACCTTTGCTGCCGACGATGGCCCCCTTGCCGTAACTGTGCACCTGGTCCGGCGCGATACCCAGGGCGGCGACGGCCTTCCGGGTAAGCATCACGCCCAGCGCTTCGCTCCATTCACAAAGGAGGCTGAGATCTTCCTGATACTTACCCGCATAGGGATTATTAAAGACCGCCGCAGCGGCTGCCTTACGGGCAGGCTTATCCAGCCGAATGGTTCCATCTGCATGGGTTTCCTCAATAATGGTATAAATTTTTCGAATTTGAGGTTTGTCGGCGCTCATTTTTCCCCCCTGTTTTGCAATTTGTTTTTGATCTTTTGATCAATTTGGTTGAAGCTTTATCGGGCTTAAAAGGTATCGCTACCATCTTTCTGTTACTGTCTTTTGATCCAGGAACAAGCGTAACGAATCGATGCGGGACTTGGCAACTCCCAGGGCCGATTCATTTTTGGATCCCAGCGGGAAAAAAGCATAGGGTTGTGGTACGGGCACATTGATGCCAATGTTGCCGACATCGGCCTCCTTCATAAACCGGCGCGCCGGAGCACCGTAAGGCGTAAAGATGCAGGCAGAATGGCCGTAATTGTCTTTTTTGTTGATCCAATCCAGGGCTTCATCCAGATCGCTGACGCACATCAAATTGGCGAGCGGGCCAAATGCTTCTTCCCGGGCGACATGCATATCCGGATGCACGTCATCTAAAATGGTGGGGCCAAGGAAGAATCCTTTTTCACAACCTTCCACTGTAACGTTACGACCATCATTGACAATGCGGGCGCCCTCTTTTAAGCCGGTTTCAATGAATTCAATGACTTTCTGCTGGCCTTTTTGCGAAACAAGCGGACCGAGCTGGGTGGCTTCATCCAGCCCGTAACCCAGCTTCATGCTCGCGGATGCTTGGATAAACGTTTCCTTTATTTCATCATAGGCTTTGTCGACAAAAAGCAGATTGTCGGTCCCCAGGCAACGCTGGCCGGCCATGCCATAGCAACCCCGTAACAGACCATCTACGACTGCCTCAACATTGCAGCCCGGCATAATGACGACATGGTTTTTGCCGTTGCCGTTGATCGAAGCTTCCTTACCCAGCTTTCCGGCTAAAGCGAAAAGTTCCTTGCCCACCGCTGTCGATCCAATGAAGCCGACACCTTTGACCAGCGGATGGGACAAAATTTTCTGATTCACATTGCTGCCGCCGTATACCAGGTTCACCAGTCCGGGGGGAAACCCCTCAACCTCTTCGGTGACCCTGAAAATGGCATCCAGGCAAACCGGATCATTTTTACTGGGGCTGACGATAACCGGACAGCCGCTGGCGATCGCATAGGGAACATATGATGACCAGGCATGCATGGGAATATTATTGGGCGTAATAATTAAAAAAACGCCCCGGGGTTCCCAGTATAAAGCCTGATCCAGGGCTCTGGCCAAATCCGTGACATACTCACCCTTTGTTAACAGCAACAAAGCGGAACAGGCCGATTCTATATTTTCGATGCATCTGCGCAGGGTGCCCCTGGCTTCTCCGATTGTGCGACCATGATCCTGCACGAGCACGCGGCACAGCCGATCATAACGCTCTTCAAACTTGCCTCTCAGATCAAACAAATAGCGCGCTTTGTCCCTCAGGGGAACCAAGCGCCATTGGGCAAGCGCAGCCTGAGCGGATTGTACTGCTTGCTCGATTTCACTGTCCGTGGCCGATGGAAATTCTGCGATGACTTCACCCGTAGCCGGGTTGAC
>JASFJF010000227.1:0-6582 GCA_050122255.1 Desulfobacterales bacterium | reverse complement strand
CGCGGCAGCTTCGCCTTGCATATTCTTTACCCTGGCATCGATCAATTCACCATCTCTGAAAAATAGAATCCCCTTCTCCCCACCTGATTTTTCCTCCAACCGGATTGTGCAGGTTTTCTGCTCCATTTCGATGAGCTGCAAAAACATGCCGGATGATATATTGTGCAGAGTGCCGCCCTCGGATTCCTTTCTCAAGGTCGTTAAGATTTGACGCGCTAGGTTTTCAATCAAAAATGGCTTGGCAATATATCCGACCGCGCCGCCCTGGCGCGCCAGTTGCTCCATTTCAGGCGTGCTGTAACCGGTGATGATAATGACCGGAATGTCCGGATAGTGCTGCATAATATGTGCCAAAAGCTCAAAACCGTCCATATTCGGCATTTTCAGATCGGTCACAACCAGGGAAATAATATGTTGTTTGAGAACCTGCAGGGCTTTCAGGCCGTCTTCGGCCAGCCGAACCGCAAAGGACTCCTGGAAACGCTTAAAACCCCCTTTGAGGGCATGCAGCATCTCTGTATCATCATCTACTAACAGAACGTTTTTAATCATCTGTCTTCCTTGCGATCATGGACTAGGACGATTTTTCGATATCGACGATTCTCACACCAGCGACGTAATCCATTGCTTCATATTTTTTTATCCTGCTTAATTTATCGGTAATATCGTTCATTTTCTTGATCTGATTGTGAAGCTTCACAATCTTGCCATGCAGGCTTTTATCTTGCTTAAATTCGGACAGGATTTCATTGATCTGGTTATTGATGATAGTCAAAGGCTGGTTCAAATGATGTGCGACGCCACCGGCCATTTCCAGAACACCTTGAAATTTTTGACTTGCCGCTATTTGCTGTTGTTGATCGATAATATGCGTAACATCTTTAGTAATACATTTAATATGACTTGCACGACTATTGTTTTTGATCAGATAAGCCTGGCATTTGAGGTGGTGCGCTTTGGAGCTGCCGTCCAGGACGGACAAAATGATTTCGCTACGACCGATTTTAAAAATGTCCGCTAAAAAAATAAGAAACAGGTCGCGATCGCCGGGCGCTAAAAATTCAGATAACGATTTGCCCAGCAACTTCTCCTTGGGCAGACCAAAAAATGCTTCTGCTGCTGAATTAACATTGATCAGCGCACCCCGAAGATCAAAATTAATGATGACCTGGTTGAGATCTCCTGCGGACCCCTCGATTTTGTGCACTTCGCTGTCAGAATCGATATCCGGTGTTATTTCCTTTAAGACACCGTCAAGATAAATGGCATTACCGTCATCATCAAATATGGCTTTGGCGCTAATGGCACACCAGATGGGGGTCCCGTCCTTTTTATGGAGTGCCAGCGGCAAGTCAAATACTCCGCCAGTTTGGATGACGGTGTGAATAATATGTCCGCGATCCTTTTTGTTCTGGTAAAATTCAATGACCGGATAATCGATAAGGTCCACAGCGGAGTCAAAGCCCAGTAAACTGGCAAGCGCATGATTGCAGTATACCATTTTGCCTTCGATGGTGGTGCGAAAAAGCGGTACCGGAAGACTGTCAAAAAATTCGGCGTAGCGGCGCGCCGAATAATCTCCGTTATGTATTAAATTTTCACCAGCCATGCTACCGAACTTTTATTTTGGGACATCGAACGCGATGCACTTAATGGTTTAAATACCTATTTCTGTTAAATTGACATCGTAGTAAACCAGTTCATCAGCATATTTCTCCGACCATAATTCCAACTTGGCCAACAAGGCTGAAAACAGGCCCAGGTCGCGAGCCATTTTCTTTACCACCGCACAGACACCCTGAACCAGCTCACGGTCGCTGGCGTGTCCTGAAAAAGTGATGCGCTGCCGGGTGTATTCAAATTCTCCTGCAAAGGGATCAAGAAAAGCAAAACGATCTGCATTTGCAACCAGGTTTTGCTTGAGCAACTTCTGAAAATCCGTCTTTTTACGGGCATGATCGCGAACCACGGTTTCAAATATCTCCAGCAAGGCCTCCATCATTACAATTGCGGTTTCTGCTGATGGGGCCTGCCCTTTTCCGGTCAGTATGCTGTCGGCAGGGAGGTTGTTTAAAGCAACCCGGTTGACATTAAAGGTGCCCCCCTGTTCTTTGGTTTTTTGAACAAGCCGCTTTTGATGATCGCTGGATGGACTTGACATCCCATTCCCCTCTGAACACGAGCCCCCTCTCATTTTTCCGTTGATCAGAAAAATAAGACCCTTTTGTTCTCCGCTGCCAATACTGATATCAATGTAGCCGGTTAGTTTTTCAGAGCCCATTTTTTTTATGAGTCCTTCCAGATCCGTAAATTCAGTGCTCAAATCTTTATAAATTTTTTCCGCCGTATGAATACCGGCCCAGTAATAAACTTCTTCGGGATCGATTTGAAAGACGGTCACAATAAAATTGTAGGATTTGCCCGCTTCCAGCAGACGCTCGATCGCTTCATGCCCCGCCAGGGTGTTCTTTTTTTCCTGTAAAAAACCACTTAGCAGCTGGTCTTGATCAAAAAATAACACGCCCTCGGCTGCATGCGATTTGAAATGGATGGCGCCCGATCCAATTTCGCCCTGGCAATGCTCCAGCAGTTTTCGGATATTAAGATAATACGCATTTAAATTTTCAAGCACAGGTTGCTGAGATGGAATAACAACCATTTTGACTCCTTGGACAATACTGTTTTGCTCGAGTTAAATCGCTAAGGCTTCTCTATCCGGTCGGTTCGAAGCATAATTAACCGTCGTGTCAGGCATCACGCAATAGCAGCTAACGGCGTCGCCGCAATCGCTCAATTGACATACGGATGCTTTCCTGCATTCTGGATATGGCTTCAGCCAACTCACCGATTTCATCGGTGGCCTTGGTTTTGATTTCGATGCTGAGGTCACCAATGCTGATCCGTTCGGCGACATCGGTTAAGGATTTGATTTTGGTTGTCAACCGATGGCTGTAGCCTAAAACAATCAATCCGATCAACAGCACAGTTACGCCCAAAATAGTCCAGATAATCCAGCGCGTTCTGTCCGTCAACTGGCCCGCACGGGTTTGCATGCGGTTAACCGGTCCGTGGAATTCATCCAAATACGTTGTTGCAGCAACGACATAGGGAGTTCCGGCAACCGGCGTGCAGACCATAAATTTTTCGCGGAATTTACCATCCTTGTCCTGCCAGGTGTAATATCCCTGAGATCGTTTGCCTGCTTTTACGCCGGTGTATATTTTCCAGAATCCGGGAAAATTCGGACCCATGGGCTCTTTCAACGTGGCCATATCAATACCGATGATCTTCGGATTCACATGCGCCCAGGTTCGCCAGACACCATCTGAATCCGGCATCTCGTAAAATGCCGTATAGCCGGTTAATCCGACTTTTTGTACGGCAAGGGTTTTAAAGCCCATATCATTCATAAAGTCTTCTTTCGCCAACTCCGGGTTGGCCAGCAGATAGAGCCGGCATTGAATGGCAACTGCGGTAGATAAATCTGCAATTTTGTCTTCCGCCATTTGGTTGACGACTTTTATGCTTTCATCGGTTAGCAAGTCCGCCATTTTATCCTGTTGCCATAGATAGAGCAGGCTGGCGCCAATCAGCAAAACCAGTGGAATAAAGAAAAACAGCAACAACATTTTGGAACGCAAATTCAACGGCCCGGATTTGCGAGTTGTCCGGGTCTGAACATGCTCGCTACCAACACGATCAAGTTTGATCTCAGGTTCGTCTGTCGATAGCGCCTTTGGCGCTGAATCAGCAACTGGCTCGGTGTCAGAAGCGTCGGTCGGCATCGGCGCCGAAGATGCAGTTGAAGGTTTGGAGACCATGATCAGATGCTTACACACCCGGCATTTAAAGCGCGCAGCCTCACCTTTGATTTTTGAGGGGTCGATCCGGTACTTTTTGCCGCATTCCTCGCAAATGACAATCATGGTTGCACTCCTCAAGAAAGATGTCGAATTAGAAAGATGGGCCGGTGATTGCCTGCCATTAAACAAAAATAGACCTGTTTTTGCGGTCAGTGACAGTCATTGCTTCGTTTAAATAGCCAAATATTTTTTTTCCCTTATTTTAACTGCCATTGATTTCAGAAAAACGTCTTTCTTTTCTTTACGCCGTATTTCACGAGCTAAATTGTCTACGAGCTCTGCAACCCGATGCCCGGGAAATTGTGCCAATCGATAGCCCAAGCCGGCAACTTCCTCTTCAATCAGAACCTGCGCAATCGGTCCGATTGCAAGCGATAAATGGATCACTAGATAATCGAAGAAATCTTTGTCCAGCACTGCTAATCCTTGCTCCACTTTTTCGACAAGCCCATTTTGTATCAGCTTGGCAACCAGTTGGCGCATGGTACTCATTGTTAATCCAACCTTATGCGCCACACTGCCCAGCGGCGTCTTTCCGTCTAATTCCATGAACACAGCCAGCATTTGGCGATCGAGCGGAAATTCTTCAAAATCTTGCCGTACGACACGCTTAAATACCATGGCGGATAATTCGCTTGACGAAAAATCCATAATTCTACCTCACTGGTGCCGTTTTCAATCCTGGGATCAGCTTAATCGCTGCATGGATGCAGTTGGCAATAAAGCCCATTCGCTTGTGGCGATTTGCCATTCCGGGCAAAGGGGATTTAAAATAATGTTAATTAGATTTTTGGAGTTTTTTCAGTTCCTGTTTCAGGGCGTTTAATTCGGAATGAATAAATTGTTTTAGCTCATTTACCGCCTCAGCCAGTGCCTCGGCTGACGGCTTTTTGACTTCATCATGCTGTTCAATTTTTTTGCCCAAGGTCACCGTAGTAGGCTGTATCGCCTTTTTTGTTGCCAGCACAACCTTGCGACGCGTATTGGCCGCTTTTTTCTGCGAAACCTTATTGCGCAGCTGTTTGTATTTTTGCATCTCAGCGCGCAACAGATTTTTCTTTTCAGCCTCTGCCATATTTTCATTTAGGATTACCACTTCCAGGTGCGAAAATACTGAATTTAAGATCTTAAATGTATTGGGATGGGCATTGCCGCGGTTTATTTTGATATATTGCCCCAGAGATGCCATGAGCTGTAAAAACATCGAAACAATTTTCTCTTGTTTGTAGGTTTTTTTGAGGCTGTCAATTTCTAACAGCAAACTGTCCAGAGTCTGGTCGGTTATTTCCCAGTCAATTGAAAGCACCAGATTCTTCAACTCTGCCAGCGCGTAGTCATCCGGCACATCCTCTGCTTTTGCATTGTCGGTGGCCACTTCTTTTACATCAAATATTTCCGCTTCGGCCTCAGCCGGCTTTTCTTTTTGGGGTTCAATTCCGGCAAACGCCTTGTCATCAGCCTCGATGGTGAGATCGTCATCAGGGGTGCCGTCTCCTTCTCCGAAAAGATCATCGAGGCGTTTGGCAATTTCCGAGTCTAAGTTATTGTCTTTGGTATTGTCGGCCAATTTGCCCTCCTATTTCAAATCCCGCTTGATAGATGCTACGGTCATTGAGATAATTTTTTTCAAGGTCTCTACAACATTGGTTCCCTTTAGCGCACTAGCGGAAAAAGAAGGCCTTTTCAGCTGGCTATTAAGATCTTTTTCAAGAATATCGGTCGAAAGCAGCGGAATACCCTGCTCCAACAGGTCAAGCTTGTTATATTGCAAGACGCATGGGATCTTAAAAATACTTTTTTTATAATTGGCGAGATTTTCCTGAAGATTTTTTAAAGACAAAACATTTTTTTCACGTCGGACAGCCATCGCATCGGCAACAAAAACGATGCCGTCCACGCCTCTGAGTACCAGCCGCCGGGTAGCATTATATTTTACCTGCCCGGGGACGGTGTAAAGCTGTATCTTGATTTCGTATCCATTTATGACGCCAATATCGAATGGTAAAAAGTCGAAGAAAAGCGTGCGATCACCGTGGGTTTTAACCGTGACCATCTCGGTATTGATTCGCTTTCGAAACTTTTTGTATACATATTCAAGGTTTGTCGTTTTGCCGCCTCGACCGGGACCGTAGTAGACAATTTTTACCTGAATTTCTTTATTTTTTAAATTTACGAATGCCATGTGATAGTTTAAAACAAAATAATACAATCATGATCAAGCGACAATATATCAGGATATCTGCTATTAAAGCGACAGGAGCGGTTCCAATATTTCTTTTAACTGCTCAACGGAATCGGCCACTTTCAATCGTAAAAAGACTAATGAGATATCATTGCCGAAAATAGTAATCAGTAAAAATTCTGTGGTAATTTTGTTGAAATGAATATTCTCTTTTTTGCCCTTGTGAAACAGCAATGAAAACTCATTTTCGCCGATGATCTTGGCCATGGCGCTTACAGCACCGAAATTGCCAGCAGCTAAAGCTGCCAGTGAATAGATATCATGCTGCTTTTCCCCGTTGTCGAGGTTGGCGATGATATTGCCGGCCATATCTATCAGAAAAACACAGCGGACCCCGTTTTCAATCAGATCCTGATTTAAAATATCCTCTATTCGATCGAGTTGTTTTTGACCCAGCGTGTATGACAATTGCCCCTCCTGAAAAGTACGTTATCTTGGTTGATAAATGCCCCGGTAATTGTTTAACCCTGCATTTCA
>JASFJF010000226.1:0-6593 GCA_050122255.1 Desulfobacterales bacterium | reverse complement strand
GGATTTGCCCTTTTCTATCTCAAAGGTGTGGCGCCGCCTGAAGTGGAACTGGTTGATATTTATAAAGGCGTGGTGCCGTTTATCATCCTGCAGCTGATCGGACTGGTTATCATTGCAATCTGGCCGCAGCTGGTCATCTGGCTGCCGGCCCTGGCTTACGGCTAAACCCAAAATGGCATTCTGCCACGCTCTGGAGACCAAAGGTTCCCGGCTGTCATGTAGGGCAGTACCGCCCGCAACGTGATTTTGATGAGGAGGTGCCTCGTGAAAACTAAATATCTCATCGTCATTTCCGTTATTTTGTCAATCATTTTACATGGGGTTACGCTCTCGGACAGCGCTTTTGCCGGCGAATCTTTCCATCTTGGCGTTGCGCTTGGCCTGTCCGGAACCGGAGCCCCATACTCAAAGGAAGCGGTGGAAGGCATCGAAATTGCAGTCAATGAGATCAATGCTTCCGGCGGGTTGCTCGGGGAGCATCGGATTAGACTTCATATCAGAGATACTCAGACCAAACCCGATGTCGCCAGACAGGTGGTAGAAAATCTGATTCAAAACAATAAGGTTCGAACGATTATCGCAACCTATTCCAGTGCGACGGCCCTGGCTATCAAACCCATATGCCGTCAAAACAGAGTGTTGCACATTGCAACGATCAGTAACTCTGAAAATATCACCAAGATGGACCCCAGCCCCTATACCTATTCGGTTGTCCCTAACACCTATATGATGTCCAAAGCGGTAGTTGTCGGCGTTGCCAATCTGGCCAAGAAAAATAACTGGACAAAATATGCGACGATTGCCTCTGACTATGCCTGGGGCCGTTCCAGCCAGGAAGTGCAGGTTGATCTTTTAAGACAAATCGCACCGAATTTAGAGCTGGTGAGCACCTACTGGCCACGGTTGGGTCAGTCGCGGTTTAATTCCTTTATCGTCGATATTCTGGCCCGGAAGCCTGATTTTGTCCTTGGCTCCATTGCGGGAACAGACAATGCCTTCTGGATGAGGGATGCCCGGGACTACAGATTATTCAAACAGGTTGAATATCCGGGTGGCCTCATCAGCCTCACGGAATTACAATCGCAGGCCAGAAGCATTCGCAGAGGCCAATACGGCAGAACCCGGGCGCCATTTTTTGCCCATCTGGATGTCCCCATGATGGCCCGATTGGTGGATACCTATAAGGCCAAGTTCGGCACTTACCCGAGCGACTGGACGGCCATGGGCTACGACGGCGTTTATGCCCTCAAACAGGGCGTTGAAAAGGCCGGCAGCATCGAAGTCGAAAAGGTCAAGGATGCCATGAAAGGACTGACCATTGATACCACCCGAGGGAAGCTCTTTTTCCGCAAAATTGATAATCAGTTGAGCTGTTCAACATACTTCGGGCGAGTGGCCGACGATCCCAAGTATCCCTTCCCCATTTATCACGATCTGTTGGAACTCAAAGCACCCGAAAACTGGCGGCCTGAGGCCGAAATAAATGCAGCCAGAGGTCAATGAATAAATCGATTGCATTCATTATAAGACATATTCTGATTGTGGGCTTTGCATTTAGCGATGCTCAGGAGATACGGGTATACTAACGCCTGGTAATACTTACGAAGAAGTCGCTACCCGCTTCCATTGGGAAATTCCCGAACATTATAATATCGGTGTGGATATCTGCGATCGCTGGGATTCGCAACCCGACCGACTGGCCCTGGTATATGAAAATGAAGACGGCCAGGTTGAAAAATATACGTTTGCCGATTTAAAATGCCTGTCCAACCGGCTGGTGAACGGTCTGAGGGCCAGCGCTGATAAATACGTGGGCGATTGGTGCCTGACGGGAGATCTGGCCAAACAAGATGAAGACGGGTATTTCTGGTTTGTGGGTCGTAAGGATGATGTGATCACCAGCGCCGGCTATCGGATCGGCCCGGCGGAGATCGAAGATTGCATAATGAAGCACCCGGACGTGGCTATGGTGGCGGCTGTCGGCAGCCCGGATGAGGTTCGGACCGAAATTGTTAAAGCCTTTATCGTCCTCAAATCAGATGTTACAGCCGGTGATGATGTCGCTGCCGGCATCAAAGAATTTGTTAAGGTGCGTTTGGCTGCACATGAGTTCCCAAGGGAAATTGAATTTGTCGACCAGCTGCCGATGACGGCCACCGGCAAAATCATGCGCAAGAATTTAAAAGCCTTGGAAATTAAACGCAAAGCTAAATGATTGTATTTTTAAACCATTTCTAATCTTCGGGAAGGCGGACCACCAATACCGGCTTCTTGCAGCGCCTGATCACCCGTCGCGACACGCTGCCCATGAGGGCGTCCGCCAGGACGCCGTGGCCATGAGCACCCATTACCACCATATCGTAGTCATTATTGTCAACCTCCTGCAAAATTTCATCCACCGGCTGACCGATGGTGACCTTGATAATGTCCGTTATAAACGGACATGAAGGCAGCTCTACCTTTACATCTTCACAGAAACTTGTAAGCTTTAATTTGATGGTGTCGATAACCTCTTTTTCATTGTTGCCCCGGAGTTTATTCCATTTTTCTTTACCGATGATGCTAATCACGATGCTGTCGGCTGTGGGCGATATATCTTCTAACACATGCAAGATGGTAATGCCGGCATCATAGCGGTTGGCCAGACTGGCGGCATAGCTGAAGGCATAGCGCGCATTTTCTGAAAGATCGGTGGTGTACAGAATCTTTTTTATGTCAGGTATCATCGCTTTTCCCCCCAAGGCCCTGTCTCACGATTACTTCAAAAAGGTTGACAATATTAATTATAAGCTCGAATAACGCCTTTTCAAACACAACTAACCGATAACGGATAACCAATAACTATGCCAACCTATCTCAAAAATAGTAGATCATGCTTTCCGGTTGGCCAGTTATGCGGTTTAGCCCGTTGAGCCCGAAAAAGCGAAAAACTCGTCTAATTTTATTTTTTAACCGGTAAACGGGATAACGGGCAACGGGCTCAACCAATGAGCGTTAGATGCATTTTTGAGATAGATTCTAATCTAGTCCGGATTGCTGTCGAATGGCGCGGCCGATAGCAGATACATCGTCGTCCCCATAGCCACTGGCAATGAGACCATTTTCGATTTGTTCGACCAGGGCGGTGGCCGGAAGTGTGACTTCCAATTCCCGCGCTGTTTGCAATGCGATGCCCAGATCTTTGTGGTGCAGCTTGACGCGGAAACCCAGCGGGTAATTATTGTTGACCACATTGATGCCACGGTTGTGCAAAACCCACGAGCTGGCCGCACCACCGCTGATGGCCGCAATCACTTTTTCCATATTCAGACCGGCTTTCATGCCCAGCGTCAATCCTTCAGCCACGCTCAGATAGGTACCAGAAATGATAATCTGATTGATGGCCTTGGTGATCTGCCCGGCGCCGATGGGTCCTACATGGGTTACGGTCTTGCCCATGATGTCCAGGATCGGCAGGGCTTTTGCAAAATCATCCGGATCTCCGCCCACCATGATGGCCAGGGTCCCGTTGTTGGCCCCTTCCGGACCTCCGGAAACCGGCGCATCCAGCATTTTAATGCCTTTTTGCCCCAGCGCCTCCGCCATTTTGCGCGTGGCCGCCGGGCTGATGGTGGACATGTCGATCACAATCGCACCCTGGGGCGCGCCATGGATGATCCCGTCAGCGCCCAAAATCACTTCTTCAACATCGGGTGTATCGCTGACCATGGTAACGATAATCTCGGCCCCTTCGGCTGCGGAGCGGGGAAATTCAGTCCGCCGGGCGCCTTCTTTAGCAAGGGCTTCTTCCTTTTCGCGGGTGCGGTTGTGAACACTGACCTCATGGCCGGCATTAAGAAGATTGAGCGACATGCCCACACCCATGGTTCCCAGTCCGATGAATCCTATCCTCATAAATTACCTCCGTTGATTGTTATTCAAGATATTTGCCTTTAGTAGTTTAACTATGCACGATGGCTATATGCGGCCGGCGCACGGCGTAAGGCACACGGTAAAAGCGATTCAGATTCAAGGTCTTATCCTTGAGCCCTGCGCCTTGGGCCTTGAGCCTGCTTCATATTATCACTTATGTTAGGGTCATAGACTGAGTAAATTTTCACCCAGCCGTTTAAGGTTCGATAAATATCTTCCCCGGATTTAGCAGCCCTTTGGGATCGATCAGGTCCTTGATCTGGCGCATCAGCTGATAGCTGTCGCCATGCTCGAGTTGCATGAACTTGCGCTTGCCGATGCCGATGCCGTGCTCGCCGGTGCAGGTGCCGCCCAGGTGTACGGCACGGGTGACGATTTGCGCGTTGATATCTTCCAGCAGCGACCACTCTTTTTCATTGTCAGGATCACCCACCAAAACCACGTGCAAATTTCCATCACCGGCATGGCCGAAAACATATCCGGCAACCTTGTGACGATCCACCAGCTTCTGTGAGAAAACAATCATTTCCGGATACCGTGAAATGGGGACCGCCACATCCACGATCAGGGTTTCCTTGCCCGGATGGGCGCGGTGAATGGTTTCCCAGGCTTCATGGCGAGCGCGCCACAGTTGGGCGCGTTCGTTGGCCTCGACGCCAAACTCAAATCCGGTGGCCCCGCAATCCTGGCATAATTCTCTGGTCAGATCAGCCGTTTCCTGCAACGTGGCCGCACTGATGCCGTGAAATTCACAAAAAAGCGATGGCACTTCCGGAAGCCCAAGATTTTTTTCACGGTTCATTAAATGGATCAGCTGCGGTGGAAGCAGCTCCAGAGCAGCCGGCTCCAATCCGGAACCGATCATGACCGCCACCGCCTGTGAGGCCTCATCCAGCTGACTGAAGGTAATTGTAACCGCCAGGTGATAGCTGGGAATGCCTGTCAGGCGCAGAGTGGCTTCGGTTAAAACTCCCAGGGTGCCTTCGGACCCAACGAACAGACGCGATAAATCATAGCCCGAAGAGGATTTATGGGCCTTACAACCGGTGTGGATAATGCTGCCGACAGGCAGCACCACCGTGAGCTTCATGACATAATCTTTGGTGGCACCATATTTGACGGTTTTGACGCCCGATGCATTATTGGCGATCATGCCGCCGATGGTGGCGTCAGCACCAGGATCGGGGGGGAAAAACAGCCCCTGCTTGCCGGCCTGGCGGTTGAGCTCCTTGCGAAAAACACCGGGCTGGACGTCGGCCTGCAGGTCCTGGGCGCGTATGTCCAGGATTTTATTCATCTGCGTCATGTCCATGACCAGTCCACCCAGGGTGGGTACGGGATTGCCTTCGGTACTGGTTCCCGCTCCCCAGGGGGTGACGGGCACATCCTGATCATAGGCCCAAGCAAGAATGTTGGATACCTCTGCGGTGGTCACCGGCCAGACAATTCCGGCCGGCATCCGTCCGCGATGGGCGGATATATCATGCAGGTGCAGCTCACGATTGGATTGGCCGGTTGAAAACCGCTCGCGGGATACAAATTTCGACAAGTTCGCGATTTGATCTGCGCTGAATTCTTCCAAGGCAGGTTCTCCTAATGCTCATTCGTGCACTCATCAACCAGGTAAACAATGGATTTATAATACAGGCCACTGTGCCGGGATAGACCAATTTCACAGGTGCGGCTGGTTGAATACCCGGCAGTACACTTCTCATTAAGCGCCGGTTTTAACTCCTTCAGGGCGGATTGATTTAACTCGGGATGGGTAAATCCGCGATCACCGGCAAACCCGCAACAGCCGACCAGATCCGGCACGACAACATCTTTGGCACAGGCCTGGGCAAGGGCCAGCAGTTTATGCTCCAGCGCCATTTTCATGTTGCTGCAGGTATGATGCAGAGCAACGGTGGTGTCCAGGGGTTCAAACTCGAGACGCTCCATCAGAAAATCATAGACAAACTCTGAAGGCTCATACAGTTTAAGGCGCGACTCCATTGACGTGCGCATGCGATACAGACAGGGACTGGTATCACACAGGACCGGGATGCGGCCGTCATCGGATGCCTGCAGCAAAGCGGCTTCCAGTTCCTTGAGTTTGACGTCTGCCTGCTCTGTAAATCCTTTGCTTTCAAAGGGTGTGCCGCAGCAAAGGTGTTGCATGCTATCCGGAAAAATCACGCTGTAACCAGCCTTTTTAAGCAACCGCACCGTCACTGTTGGCAGCGATTCTGCTTGCGGATCTCCCCGGGCAGGGCCCATCGTGCGGCTGACGCAGCTCGGAAAGTAAACCACCCTGGCGGATCCGTCGGCATGCGGGTTGGGTCTCGGGACCTGTCCGGCAGCGCCGGGCACAAAAGAATTCCAGCTCGGTACCCGTCCTTGACTCAGTTTTCGAATGCCGGCGGTTATGCGTTGCAGGCTGCGGGTGCCCAGCAGCTGATGGGCGTGATCAACGACTTTCAGGCCCAGGCGCGCGGCAGCGGCGACCGGTCCGAAATGGCGCGCCATTACTTGCGCTGTGTGTCGGGCGATGGCGCTTTGGTTGAGATGGCGTAGCTCTTTGGTATGCTCGCCCGTATTAATGTCGATCGGGCAGCCGACCGCGCACATGCCGTCCACCGCACAGGTCTGCTCGCCCAGATAATCATAGCCTTTGATAAATTCGGTCAATCGCTGCTGAT
>JASFJF010000225.1:0-6608 GCA_050122255.1 Desulfobacterales bacterium | reverse complement strand
TTTTTGATTTTTAAAATTTAAAACCCCAAGGGGCTTATCGATCTCACTGCATCTACTGTGTTAGATGCCGTTCCGCATAGTACACTATAGCGGAACACCATCTGCCTTGTAGCTGCAGCAACCTCGATAAGCGCTCAGCTTAGGTCCCGAAGCCGTGCGTTTCAAAATTCCAGAAATCTTCTGCAGAGCCGCCTCGAGGTGGGAATTAGCAAAATCGAAAACTGGTTGGCCGGTTGCCGGTTGAGCCGGTTATGCCAGTAAAAAAGGATAGACTTCTAACGGTTTACCGGCTAACGGGCAAACGGGTAACGGGCTCAACGGCCTATATGTTGTTTTTGAGGAAGTTGATAAGTTCTTGAAGCTTATCGCCGATAACCGGCCAAAGCTGCCAGGTCAGAAAGCCAAGGGACACCAGAAGCAAGATGATGACCAGAATCATGGTTAGGCGACGGACGCCGTTTTTTGGTGACTTTACAGGGATGGGCGGGGGAGCTGCTTCATCCATGAAAGATGGATCTGATTCAAAAGAAAAAACCGGCGGCCTCGGGACAGGGGCTGACTGTTCGACAGCCGGTTTTTCGGATACATGGAGGATGAACTCTGCAGTTGCCCCGCATTTTTGAAACGCTTCAATGAACATCATCGCTTTTTCGGCTTCAATATCATTGCTGAGCACATAAGGTGTGTTTCGAACCTTTTGGGTTAACTCAATAGCGGAAGCCGTTCTGGCAAATTTCAACAGCAATCGAACGACCTTTTCTTCGACTTCTCCGGCCGGAACTGCATTTAGAATCAGTTTTCCGCGTTGTATGTTATCCATTCCAAAACGCCTCTCTTACCATTGCGGTTGCGATATCCTGAAAACGAATGCCTCTTTGGTAAAGGATTGGCATTATCCGCATGAATCGCCCATTTTGACGGCTGAATCAATTATGGATTACACGTATTATAGCTTTATTTCTTAAAAGAAGTCAAACTCTTACACGACAAAGCGACGATCGAAAAAAATCCAACCGTCGCCTGTTTGGAGTTGATTTCAGGTAGGGCTTCAGATTCGCAGTCGCGACAACCGCCTCAGAGCGCTTGTTTCAAAGACCCCCATTTTTGAAATAGGTTCTACAATTTTTCATTGGCGATGCTATCGGATTCATCAATGGCAGGCTCACCGGTAAGCACTTCCGGGTTTTGCACCCCGAAATATTTGAACAGGGTCGACGCAATCGCAAAGGGTTCGCACTGGTAACTATCGTCAGTTGGCGAGGTAAATTGGCGGTTTTGAAAAGCGGTTCCGATGCGCTGAGTTTTTCCGACCAGTTTTCCCAGTGCTCGATCCGGAATGTTAGCACCACCACAGGTATACAGGTTCTGGTTATTGCCGTGATCCCACCCGCTGGAGTCATTCAAGTTGACATTTCTGCCAAAATCGCCAAACACATTGATGCAAATGTTGTTGTCATTGTTGACTTTCGCCAGGGTCAGATGCCGGCAAGCCACCTGCAAGGCTTCCATTAACCGCTGTATGCGGCCTGGATAGCGGGTTAAAGAATCAGAATGGTCGTCCCAGCCGCCCAGACCGCCGCTGCCGAGGCTGATAAAAAGTGACTCTGGGTTTTTAATGGCCAGACTGACGGCGGCCCGTAGCCGGTTTCCGAAATTGGTGTTCGGATATTGGATTTTTTGTCCGCTGTCCGGATCAATGGGTAGCTCCTCAATAATTGTTTCGCTGTTAAAACTACTTTCAATAAAATCTGCCAGCTCGCTGCGTTTGATGAAGGCATTATTGACCTTCTCGAATTGTGGAAACAAATTTGAAGTAGCCTGGGCCAGATCCTCCAATTTTTGATCATTGACGGCGTTTAGAAAGTTGTTCTCAGAGCGCGTATAGGGGTTGTTGAAATTGGCATCCAGGGCCAGGGGCCGCAAGGCCGGCGCAATATCCAGGTCGCCCGGGCTAAATACCCTGGAATCGCCCTCAAAGGTCACAAAGGGCAGCAGCAGTTCATCTACCGCTTTGCCAAACGGATTAAACTTTTCAAGGACAGCCGCCAAGGTTGTGGCAATGCCGGGGTTGGACAGGTCCAGATTGCCCACCAGGTTCTGTGAAATGCTGCGGCCATGGGCTTTGGAGTCGTCCTTGATCCGGTTGATGGTGCGATACACAGACATCTCTGCATTAGCCAGCAGTTGTTCCATGATGTCACCACCGGCGCTGCCCCAAAAATTGTTAGCGGTAATATCGTTGTTGGCATTATCCGGATCCAGGCTGGCCGGATAGGGATTTTGGGAATTGGCGGCAATTTCTTCGATGTTTGTCAAATTACCGGCCAGCTCCGAAGGCCCACCGTATAAAAAAATATGGATAATTTGCGGCATCATTGCCGGAGCGACATAATTGAGCGTATCCGGCAGGGCAGCCTGGACTTCATTTTTCCAGACCATCGGCGGCACAGTCAAAGAAAGGCCTCCGATTCCGGCTACTTTTAAAAACTGTCTCCTCGTCATCATTATTGCACCTCCTTTTCAAACGGCCGGGTGTGGTATAATTCCGATAGCCGGGATAAATAATCCAGGACAATCATCGCCTGTTGCATTTGACGGTCATTACGGTTAAAACCCTGGTCTGCGATAATGGTATTGAGCTCAGCCAATTCCTGTTCACTGGCGTTGCGCGATAAAACCGCTAAAAATAAATAGTTAATAAAGTCGCTCTGCATCAGATTGACTGCGATGAACGATTCCTGCCAGCCGCCGTCTTTGTTATTATCGGGGTTGCTTTTACGGTCGACCAAAAGCTTTTCACGAACCGCCTGATGATAAAAGGCAAAGCTCAACGTATCGAAAGGCACGTTCCTTTGTCGGCCCAGTTTGTAGGTCAGGGCGGCCTGATTCATGTTGTTGAGACTGGGGAAATTCGTACTGCCGGTCACCCGGTTGAGGGATTTAAAGAAATTTTGATTGGCAAACCAATCCATCCGGTCCGCCAGGCTGAAGAAGACTTCTTCAAACTGCTTTGGCCGCTCCGCATTCAACAGATATTCTTTTGAAAAAAGGATGTTTTGAAAAATATCATTAAACGTGGTCGGATTATCTTCAACGAGATCATCAACGATCATGGCTTTATCTTCCGGCAGATATCCATTGAAGAAAATGTCAACCAGCGTTGATGCGATGGTGGGGATCAAATCGGCATGATCGGCAACAGCCCGATAAAACTCCGTACATTCGACCACTGTGGTATCCAGGATTTGAACCGGCTCGGTGTTTTTCTCAGGGCCAATGATCAGCAGGTATTCATCATCCTCTTTTTCCAGCGACCAGTTCTTGCACGCCATGGCTGCCAGCGGCACCTCGGCATCTATAAAGCGCTTTAAAAAAATTTCCATCATTTCGCGGGTGTTGTCTTCCGGTGAGCGAAACCGGCGCCAGTTTTCCTGGGAAACCATATGCTCATATACGATCTGGCGTATCGTTCTGCCCTGTTTGATCATCGTCAGCAAGCGCTCAAAGACCCGCCGCGCATCTCCATATGCGACGCTATCCAATTCAACTGCCGGAGAAAAAAGGATGGTGTTGGTCAGTTGATAGGCCATCCACATTTCAAAATAATTTTTACTCAATGGAACCTCATAAAGCAGGGCCAGCTGATATTGGATCGGCTCCTGTTTTTCATCGAATTCGTATTTTCGTTTGACCAGATTGCGATACGAATTTTCATTGACTGTCTTGGACAGGTCGTTTTCAATTTTGGACACATAATTTTCTTCGGTTTGAAGGGCCAGGGCCGCAACACCAGCTCCAAAATCGAAAAATTCATCCGGCGCGATGCCTTTGAAAAGTGCGCCCATCACTTTATTGGACACCCCCAATTTATCCTCTTCGGTCAGGGCGTTGAAATCCTCATCGCTCAAGCGTTCCATGCTTTCTGCTACCTGCACTTCCTCGGCCCCGGCGTTCTTCGACCCGTCAGATCCGCCGTTGTCCCCGCCGTTGCCCCCGTTGCTGCAGGCTGCCAGCAGGAACATGATGATGAGAAATATCGGGATACGCGTGTTTTTCATAGCCACCTCCTTTTTTTGTCACCGGGCTCGCCGCTGCGCCTTGCAATTTCCGATTCAAAATACGCAAAGAGCGGCAGACCAGACTCTGCCCTGCAGCAGAATTTAAAAATTCGTTTTATGCCTGTTTATAAGTTGTAATCCTTTATCGATTCGGGAGATCAGATGAAGTCATCTTGCAGAATCGTCCCATGCATGGCCTAAAAAAGCTGACGGTAATGCGGCTTAAGGCGGGGGCTCCTCATATTAAGACCGGACAGATAGCAACTTGGTCAGCTAGACAAAGCAAAACACGTACCATAATGTGGCACACATTATTGGCCAAATAAATTCAGAAGGTTAGGGCTAAGCGGAATAAGCGGCCCCGATCAAGCGGTCCCGGGATTATACTTTATTACACAAACAGGGTATCTTTATGTGAACAGAATGCCCATGTAGATCGCCGCCAATCGTGGATTAATAGAATATGGAGCATCAAGTGTTAGCGTAGATCCGCTTCAATCGGGCAATGATGGCTTGTGCTTAAAATTCGATGTTTTGCGGAGTTCTGGGGAAGGGAATCACATCACGAATGTTGTGGATGCCGGTGATCATCATTAGAAAGCGCTCAAAGCCCAGTCCGAAGCCACTGTGTGGGACGCTGCCGTAGCGGCGGGCGTCCAGATACCACCACAGGGGGGCTTTGTCCATCTTCATTTCGTCCATGCGGGCTTCCAGCACTTCCAGGCGTTCCTCACGCTGGCTGCCGCCGATGATTTCACCGATGCGCGGCACAAGGACATCCATGGCGCCCACGGTCTCCTTATCGTCATTGACCCGCATATAAAACGGTTTGATGGATTTGGGGTAGTCATGCACGATGACCGGCTTTTTGAAGTGCACTTCAGTCAAAAAGCGTTCATGTTCGGTCTGCAGATCATGGCCGAAGCCCACGGGATACTCAAATTTTTTACCGGATTGATTTAAAATGCCAACGGCTTCGCGATACGGCAGACGGACATAATCGGATTGGGCAATGTTTTCCAGTGCGGCCATCAGGGTTTTATCCACCCAGCGGGCGAAAAGTTCCAGATCATCCGCGCAGGTATCGATGGCGTAGGTGGTCAGTTCGCGAATTAACTCTTCACCCAGATCCATGTTGCCATCCAGATCACAGAAGGCCATCTCCGGTTCCACCATCCAAAACTCGGCGGCATGGCGACGAGTGTTGGAGTTTTCGGCCCGGAACGTGGGCCCGAAGGTGTAGACATCCCCCAGTGCCAGGGCGAACATCTCAGCAGATAATTGTCCTGAAACGGTCAGGTTGGCTTCTTTGCCGAAAAAATCCTGCCCGTAATCGGCCCTGCCTTCCTTGCGGGGTGGATTGCTTAGGTCCAGGGTGGTCACCTGAAACAGCTCCCCGGCGCCTTCACAGTCCGAACCGGTCAGAATCGGGGAATGCAGATAGCGAAAGCCGCGATCCCTAAAAAATTTGTGAATGCCATAGGCCATTTCAGAGCGGATGCGAAAGGCAGCGCCATACTTGTTGGTGCGCGGTCTTAAATGCGAGATGGTTCTTAAAAATTCGTCGGTATGACGCTTTTTTTGAAGTGGATATTCATCGGGTGCCAGATGAATGATCTCCAAATCCCTGGCCTGGATTTCCCAGCGCTGGCCGCCACCGCGGGATTCAACCAAACTGCCGCTGACGGCGATGGCCGAGCCGGTGGTCAGCTTTTTAATCTCCGGGTAATTGGATAATTTTTCATCCGCAACGACCTGAACATTTTTCAGGCATGAGCCGTCATTGACCTCGATGAAGGAAAATTCCTTCGAATCACGCCGGGTGCGCACCCAGCCTTTGATCAGCACCTGATCCATGGGGTCATTAGAATTTAAGAGTTTAAATATTTTGGTGCGTTGCATGCGGATTCCCCTATTCGGTTTAGCCGCTTTACCGGTTGGGCTCTTTGAGCCAGTTTCGGCGGAATGAATTATCAGCAGCGAAATCGTGTACCTAAAACGTTCCAACCTAATTATTTATATCACCGTCAAGCTGAGTCGGCAAGATAGATCTACTCTTGCCAGAGACGGTTGAGAAGGCGAGGCTATTTGAGGGATCAGGACGTTTTCTTCTCAGTCCCTAATAACAGCGAAATCGTGCACTGCTTGAATGCATTTGGGAGCGTTGCGAAAGAAGAGCCCATCGTTGAATCTAAATCTGACCCGTTATTATTCATACGGGAACGGTTCTTTCGTTACGCTCCCTTATGCATGAGTTTGCACGATGTAGTCGCTGATGATGCATGTAGCTCTGGAATTTCAAAAACCTCCCGACCCTTCGGTTATTTGGGACTTCTATTCGCATTTTGTTTGGACAACAAGGAACACCTCGCGGATGCTGTGGTTCATACTCTCATTTTTGACGACGCAGGCGGTCGCCTCCTATGATGCCTGGGTGAAGAAGTTTTTCTCCGGCCTGAGTATTACGAGATGCTGGCTTATCCGATGATTTACAGTCTGCCCCTGCTGGTTCTGACCTTGCCTTTCGTGACGATTCCGCCCCTGGACGGC
>JASFJF010000224.1:0-6632 GCA_050122255.1 Desulfobacterales bacterium | reverse complement strand
TTGTGCGCAAACGATATAAAAACTGCAGCCCGTCTACGGCTTTTTGCGCCCCCGCGATTTTAAGATCAATTGTCCGCCCGTGTCCGCAGGCGATGAAAAGCGCATCATACTGGGTCTTGAAACTCTCGAGCATTTCTACGGATACCGCCGTACGGCAATGAATGCTGACGCCCAGGTCCTTGATTCGATCGATTTCCTTTTGTAACACCTCCTGTGGCAACCGATAAACCGGTATGCCCCAGCGAAGAATGCCGCCGGGCGCAGACGAGGCTTCAAAAACATCGCATCCGTAGCCCAGCAGGGATAGAAAGTAGGCTGCTCCCAGACCCGCCGGACCCCCGCCAGCTATGGCCACTTTTTTACCATTGCGCGGCAAGGGCTTTATTGCGACAGGTTTTGGTTCGGCCGACAGAGCGTCGCCGATAAACCGTTCCAGATGATGGATGGCAATCTGCGCATCAAAGCGGGCACGATTGCAAGCATTTTCGCACGGGTGGAAACAGACATGGCCGCAAATTGCGGGAAAGGGGTTTTCGATGATAATCGTTTGCCAGGCTTCTGCGATCAAGTTCTGTGATGCCAGCCGCTCAATGCGCGCGATATCTTCCCCCAGGGGGCAGGCGGCGCTGCACGGAGCGGTTTTTTCATCGTACAGCGGATGCACGTAGCGCCAGGAGCCGGTCTTGTTGCCTGCTGTTGAATCCGAAGAGTGGGGCAGGAATAAAGGAATTTTGTTATGCGGATGCTTTTGTTTTGTCATCGTCGCTTTGCTGTCTAATCAAGCGTTAAACTAAACTTTGTCTGGCATCAAATGAACCTGCTCATAAGCTTTTTGGGCCGCCTGGATATTATTGTCGGATTTGGTGGCGGTTTCGGTTTTAATTGCATCTGAAATCATTTCCAGAGGCGGCCTGTCCATCATTCTGGCAAATGCGCCGATCATGGCGGTGTTGATAATGGGATGCGTTCGGGTTCCCAGACCGCAATCGATTGCGATCCGGGTTGCATCGACCCATGCGAGGCGAAAGCCTTTAAACGCCTTTTCTTTCAGCGGCAGGCTTGCGGTATTCAACAGGATCCATCCGCCCGGTTTAAGACCTTTGGTAACATCCACGTTTTGAAGCAACTTGGCGTCCTGAACAACAACATGATCGGGCGTGTACACGTTGTTGCGGGTCAAGATTTTTTGTTTATCCAACCTTAAATACGCTTCTACCGGTGCACCGCGCCTTTCAACGCCGAACAGTGGAAAGGTTTGTACATCGTAGCCGGCACTAAAGAAAGCTTTGGCCAGCAGGATCGAGGCCACCACTGTGCCCTGGCCGCCGCGACCGTGAAAACGAATTTCTTGCATTTTTTGTCCTTATATTGCGGATTGATAGCGGTTGTCAAAAAACGTTCCGATTGCGGAACGCTTTTTGGCTACAGCACTTGTGCCGCCATCTTAATTTTCGGAATATTCATATGACAAGCGGTATTAACGCCCGACACGAATCCAAACGGGCATCATACTATAATAAAACCGTACCCCTGTCAAAGCTTTGCATCGGATTAGTTGAGACTCAGTTTCGGCCCAAGCTACCGATTAATTTGAATTTACAGCTATAAGGCGGGCTAAAGTCCCGGGCCGGATTGACCGATAGTAGACATAGCCGAATCTTGCATGATTCGTTTGCACCTTACCAAAAAAGATGCTTATGATCAAAAAGACTGCATAATTGCGGATACTGCTACCAGGGGGTAAAGATGAGTGATTCACTGCGGCGCATGGACAAAATGGATTCACTATCCGATCAAACGGAAAAACGTTCCGGTCGGGACCGGCGCTATCATAAATTTCCGAAATTGAAATACCTGTTATTTTCCGGCAGACGGACCAAAGTACGCCGTAAGGAAGATTTACAGCATGCGTTCTATTTTGATCGTTACAGTTCGCATCTTTTTGCTGCCATTGTTGCCATCCTGCTGCTAAGTGTTCTAGACGCCCTGTTGACTCTGCATTTGATCGGCAAAGGTTCAACTGAAATGAACCCGGTTATGGCCTTTTTCCTTAGATTCGACCCTATTGTGTTCATGGGAGTCAAATATTTTTTGACCTGTTTCGGCGTTGTTATTTTGCTGTTATTAAGAAATGTTGTGCGCCATCGATCGATTACCCATGCCCAGAATCTCTTCTCCTACATTATTGCCGTCTTTACCACTGTCATCTTGTGGGAGCTGTATTTAATCTTTTTTATCGCATCCTAGCATAGTGATATAATCTTGAAGTCCAAAGATTTCCCCGGCACGCACCGAAAAATGAAAACACGAAAATACATTGCATTTCGTGCTTTTTTCATTTTGTGATTTCGTGTTTTGGTATCCCCACTATGATCTTTATCAGCAATGCTTGACATTTAAGGAGTTAAACCTATGATATAGGAAAATTTACTTAGGGAGCTTTTAATGCCGATTTACGAATATCAATGCAAAGCCTGCTGTCATTGTTTCGAAGCGCTGATGCTATCCTCCAGGGATCCCAAACCTGAATGCCCCGAATGCCACTGCGGGGATGTTGAAAAGCTGATGTCGGCAGGCTGCATCAGAGCCCAGGGCATAGCATCCGGCTCAGGTGGCTTTAGCGCGCCGGCTTGCAAGCCCTCCGGCTGAGGAATCTAGCTTTTCTTTCCTCAGTTTGAGGATAATGAGTGCCTAAATCGGGTTGAGTATATTGTAAAGAGACGATAATGACCCGTGCCTTATTGTTTCAACTTCCGGTGCCGGGCCTCAATGCGATTCCATGCTGCCGGCTGTCGAACTGCAACGGCCGCTTTTTTTGGATCAGGATTTGGGCTATCTTTTTACTGCGGCCGGTATCTGCGCGGTCCTATTTATCAGTTTTGAAGATGTGCATATGCACTGGCGCTGGCCGATGCTCACCATGCCGGATGATGACGCAGGTAAAATTCACAATTGGATATGATGCCGGTCAAATGAGAGTCAGCAACCCAGACAACATCAGGATTGAACCGAGTATGCCGGCTGTGATCAGGATTTGTCGTTTGATGGAAAAAAAATGATCACCCGGGCTCCGGTGCGAAAACCTGACGGCATCCGCAATCGATTCCAGCTCACGCCGCTGCAATCCGGTCACATCCCGTAAAGCAGTGAGTGTGTATTGCGTTTTTATGTTAAGCTGTCTTTTAAGGCGCAATTCCTCCGCGCGTTGAAAGGCCTGCCTGCGAATTTCTTTTTGAATCTTTGCTTCGGCTTGACTCACCATAACCCCCCCCTTGGTGTTCTTCGTTGTGAGATTATATCAGACGTATCCAACTGGCGTTTCCCGCATAACGGCGTATGCCAATTTGGGCTGAATTAAAGCTCGATGGATTCCCCGGGGTTCATGACGGTTGCCTTGGCAGCTGTTTCTTTCTCAACGCGTTGGGCCCAGGCGTGAGGGTCCTGTTTGATGACATCAAATGTGTCATAATGAATCGGAACCACCTGTCGCGGTTCGATCAGCTTGACAGCGCGAAGCGCATCATCAGGGCCCATCGTAAAGTTGTCGCCGATCGGCAAAATTGCCAGATCGATGCCTTCTTCACCGATGAGCTTCATGTCATAAAAGAGGCCGGTATCACAGGCGTGATAGATTTTTTTGCCTTCAATGTACAACAAAAATCCACAGGGGTTCCCACCATATGAGCCATCCGGCAGCGCCGATCCGTGCTGGGCGATGGTCAGCTTGACCCTGCCCCAGGGGTAATCGAAACCACCGCCGATGTGTTGCGGATGGGTATTTTCGACCCCCTGGCCGGCCAGCCAGGTCTGAATTTCGTAATTGGATATGACGGTGGCGTGGGTGCGCTTGGCGATGTTAATGGTGTCTCCAAGATGATCGCCATGGCCATGGGACACCAGGATATAGTCGGTTTGTATCTTGTCGGCAGTGCCGGAAGCCAGCGGGTTGTCGCTCAGAAAAGGATCGATCAACAAACGGCTTTGGTCGGTTTCAATCAGAAAGCAGGCATGACTGAACCAGGAAATTGTTATCGTCATCTTGCGCCTCCTTTTCGTTCACCGGGATGCTTATAAGAATTTTTCGATTTTTGCCCCGCTTCTGAGGCCTTGGATGTAAACGCTGGCTTCTGATTCGATCTTCTGATCTTTAAGATGTTCAGAAAGCCGTTCTTTGACATCGGCATAAGCCGCTTTCTGCGCGGGTTTTTTATCAACGACCTTGATAAGGTGATACCCGAACTGGGTTTCGACAATGTTACTGGTCTCGTTGGGATTCAGATCGAAGGCTGCGTCTTCAAAGGGTTTGACCATCTGACCGCGTCTGAAATAGCCCAGGTCACCACCGCTTGGGCCGCTGGGTCCTTCGGAATAGCTTTTTGCCAGGGTCGCAAAATCTTCTCCCTTCTTGGCTTTTTCCTGAACCGATTCGATTTTTTGACGGGCCTTATTTTTTTCCTCCTGAGACGCGTCGGCCTCCACCTTAATTAATATATGGCTGGCCTTGACCTGTTCGGGCTGCTGGAATAGCTGCGGGTTAGCATCATAATACGATTTTACCTCTTCATCGCCAATCGTCACCTTAGCCCGCACCTCTTTGTCGATCAGCTGCTGGATGGCCAGGCCGCGTTCAATCTGATCCTTGACTTCAGATTCGGTGAGACCCATGCTGCTCAAGAGTTCCTCAAACTCTCCTGCTTTGGTATAGCGTTGCTTGATTTTTTGGATTTCATCGGCAACATCCTTGGGGTCGATCGTGATGCCTTTTTTCTTGGTTTCCTGAAAGAGCAATTCGCGGTCAATCAGGCTGTCGAGCACCTGGTTTTTCATCATCCCCATTTGGGCTTCTGGTAGCTGCTGCCCGCGCTGGTTTGCCCGTTTGATGTAAAATTCCATCTCACGGTCAAAATCATTTTTGCTGATGGTAACGCCGTTGACAACAGCAGCGTTGCCGACGGATTCTTTATTCTCCTCTGCCAAAGCTAAGGTTGACGCCAGTATCAGCGCCATTGCCATCACTATTGTAAAAACCGATCGGTTCTGGGAAAAGTTCATCTAATGGTCTCCTTCGAAGTTTGGTAAAAAAAAGACCCCGCAGAGTCCCTTCTTTTAGGAATTTTATAAATAACAAACTCTGAGATTTACAGGGCGTCTTGATACAGCTTGTCCCTGTTATATTTTTCGATGGTGCTATTATAAAACACTGACCGCAAATTTTCAACCATGGCTCAGCAGCGCTGGCATAAAATGGGCCATTTCGCCCATCGCCCTGCGACGGGGTTTCAATAAATGCATCAGATTAAGCCTATCGTATCATTATCGCCATTTAATATGGTTGGCTCTAATTGCTCTGATGCAACACAAGGCCAATTCGCTATGGCCCATTGCCATACTATAACGTTGAAAAGTGATCATCAGAAAAGTCATTGTATTGACCCGCCCTTTCGACTGTGAAATAATACAAATCAATTGGGGACCATTGCCTATCTTTTCTCAGCCTTGCCCAGGAGGACACGCCATGGAAGCGAAAGACTACATAAACCTGGAAGACGAACTCGGTGCGCACAACTACAAGCCGCTGGATGTGGTTTTACAACGCGGCCAAGGCATCTGGGTTTGGGATGTTGCGGGCAACAAATATATGGATTGTCTGTCGGCCTATTCAGCGGTTAATCAGGGGCATTGCCACCCGAAGATCATGGGCACCATGATCGAACAGTCACAGCTTTTGACCCTGACATCCCGGGCGTTTCGCAACGATCAACTGGGCCTGCTGTATAAAGAGCTCTGCGATTTAACCAATTCCCATAAAGTGTTGCCCATGAACAGTGGCGCTGAGGCGGTTGAAACCGTTATCAAAGCTGTTCGTAAGTGGGGCTATCAGGTCAAAGGAGTCGCTGAAAATAAGGCTGAAATCATCGTGTGTGAAAATAATTTTCATGGTCGCACCATCACCATCGTTGGCTTCAGCACGGACAAAACATCCCGCGAAAATTTTGGTCCTTTTACTCCCGGGTTTAAGATTATTCCTTACGGCGATAGCGGAGCCCTCGAAGCTGCCATCACTCCGAACACTGTTGCTTTTATGGCCGAGCCCATTCAGGGTGAGGCCGGAGTGATCATCCCTCCCGACGGGTATCTGCGCGAGGCCAGATCCATCTGCACACAAAACAATGTCGTCATGATTCTAGATGAAATCCAGACCGGCCTGGGGCGTACCGGCAAATTGCTGGCTGAAGAGCATGAGGGAATCGAGGCCGATCTGACGCTGATTGGCAAGGCGCTTTCCGGCGGTTTTTATCCCATTTCAGCAGTGCTTTCCAACAAGGAAGTGATGGATGTTTTACGACCAGGTGAGCACGGCAGTACCTTTGGCGGGAACCCGTTGGCCTGCGCCATAGCACGGACGGCGCTCAAGGTTTTAGTCGAAGAGGGCATGATTGAAAATGCTGCCAGGATGGGAGATTATTTTTTATCGAATCTTTCCAAGATTAAGGCGCCTCACATCAAGACGGTGCGGGGCAGGGGGCTTATGCTGGCTGTTGAAATGACCGCTGATGCCGGCGGTGCCCGCAAGTACTGTGAGCAGTTAATGGCTGACGGCCTGCTGTGCAAAGAGACGCATGATAACACGA
>JASFJF010000223.1:0-6712 GCA_050122255.1 Desulfobacterales bacterium | reverse complement strand
ATGTATTAAAACCGATGGTATAGGTAACAATCTTTTGCTTGTCGAAGGTCGTCCCATCACCCAGGGTGGCATGACAATCATTTTCATACAGGTATTTGGCCACATCATCCAGGTAATCAGATCCATTGTCGGGATAGTCTGCTTCTGAGCCACTGTGATCGCCGTCATAGTCGCCAATGATATCACCGTTGATATAAGGGGTGCCGGTCAAATTCGAATCGATATCCTGGGTCGACTGGCCATCGGTCATAACGATAATGTAATTTTTTTGACAGCGTTCCTGCATTGGAGATGTATAGCTGACGCCGGCGTTGTACCAGCTGTTCATGCCGGCAAAATAGAGCCCGGCCTCAGCCAACGTTTCAGCCAACGGCGTCCAGCCGCTGGCTGTAATGTTGGCCACCTCGTTGATCAGAGTCGTTTTGTCGGTGCCGCAGGGCGCCACCAGCTGACCACCCTGATCCTCATTAAATTTCATCAAACCAAAGCGCACGCCATCGGTGTTGTTGATCAGATCGGTGATGACCTGCTGGGCCACTTCGATGCGGCTTTTGGTCTCACCCACACCGGATTCATCGTAATTCATAAAATTTCCCAAACGCAGGCGTCGGCGAGAGCCGCCGCAGGCATAACTGGAAGAATAAATACGGCCGTAGGCATAGCCCCGATCGAGCAGGTCGTCTTTTATCCAGGTACAGGCCAGATCAGCTACATCGTCGGCAAAAATTCGCCATTGATAGGACCAGGTGGACCAGCTCCAGTAACGTTCGTAAACCGCACTGGTGCTGTATGATCCGCTGTAAACCGTGTTTGAATCATAGGGTGTGCCCGGCACATCCGCAGTAGACATACTGCCGGATGAATCAAAAACAATTAAGATATTGGGCTCCAGGTCCGGGTTTGTTACCGTGCCGTAAATTTCTGTATCATCTGCCCAAACGAATGCGGTTGTTCCCAAAACCAGCATAATCGCAAGCAAAATGACCTTTTTCATGACCGCATCTCCCTGTCAATCGAACCGCAGTCCGACGATTCCTTTATATTGTCAACATATTAGAATTTGTTGAATACCTTCCATGCGCCGACCTGTATCTGGGTGTTACCGTCGCTCGATGTGGCCGTTACGCCGTATCGCCGGATTTCAAAATGCAGCAAACTGTAGCCGGAGTTCTCCGGCGGGGCGCCGATGTGCCGCTGCCTGGGTATCGAATTGGCGGCAGCACTGAAGGATGGAATCGGTGTGGCCGTTTGCTCGATGCAGCGCACTTCAACAGAAGCGATCGCATCGCCGTATTCGTCATTGGATGTAATGACGCTGTTGGCTACGGTCGGACCATCGGACAAAAAACCATCGGTCATCCAAACGATGTTTTCAATCGCATCAACCACCCCGGCTTCAGCTTCGTAAAACTCCTGAATCATCTGGCCTTCGTTGCGCACGATGTTCACTTCGGTGTTGGAGTTCCACAGCGCTAAAACCCCGGCCAAAATCAATATGGCTGAAATCAGGATGGAGGTGCCCAGCACAAACCCGTTTTCATTTGCGATGGGGTGCTTGAGTGATGTAAACATATTCATCCTTTAATCTTGTCTTCGTTAGCGGTTACGGCAGCGCACCCGGGTGGTGTAGGTTCGGCTGATCTGCCCATCCCTGCCCGACGGCCTTTGTACCGTCAGGGAAATTAAAACCGATGTAATCTGGTCAGCCGTAGAAGCATTCAGCGGTAAGGTTATAGCCGTATCGCCCGCATCTAAATAGGTAAACGTCAGGTCGGTTACATTGTCCATCAAGGTAGCCACAACCATACCGGTGCCCAAATCACTTGTTTGCTCTAAGCGATCCCCGTTTAAGTTATAGGTAATATCTTCAAATGCATCCAGAATGTCGCCGTCATAGTTGAGGTCGGCTGTAAATCGAATGCTAGATGAATTGGTGTTAGCGGCTATGAAGCCAGCGGTGGTGGCATCCAGCGGATCCAATCCGGCCAGGCGGATATCGCGCCCCATCAACTCAATTCCGATACGGGCCTTTTGCTGGATACCGGCTTTGACATTTTCTTTGGTGTAGGACCGCCCAAAGGTATCAAACGTCCGAAAAATGGTCCCGAATACAATCGAGAAGATCGCAATGGATAACAGTACCTCTACCAGGGTAAATCCTGTTGTTTGTGCATGAGTTGTCTTCAGATCCTGCCGTGCAAAACCATTGCCAAGCATGGCTGCCATCATACACCACCTCCCTGCGTACTGGACCGGACAGTGATCTGGCGGGATTTTCCGAATTTGGTCCATTGAACGGTCACCGTAATGCGGCGTGCCCAGGTCCCCAGATCGGCAATGGACCAGGAACGGTTATAAATTCCGCCTGGATTTCCATGCGCATCGATGGATGTCGGGTCAGCGTAACTACCTATAGGTAACCCCCCCGTATCGATATTTCGGTTTTTCAGCATTTCCAGTTGAGCCTTGGCCAGCATTGTGGCCTGGGTGGCGGTATTGCCGGTGGTGTTGTTGCGCACCGCTGTATATTGCAGAGAGGCGGCCGCCAGCAAGCCGAGCGCCATAACGGACAAGGCAATTAGCATTTCGATCAAGGAAAATCCGTTTTCTTTATTGCGGCACTTCTGATTTGTTCCAGTACCCATTTTGTACTTTCCTTTATTGTACATCTATAAAGCCTAAACGGTTTATGGAGACCTGCCGGTTATTGACGGCGCCCGCCACCGCTATGTTTTCCGGCGCGAGAATGTCAGGCGGTATACCGCGGCCGTTGAATCGCGTCTTCGTGTTTGTCGTCGGAAAACTGAGACTGCCGGTGTCGATATGCACACCGGCCGGCATTTGACGATTGAGAATTTGTTGTTCGTCGGTATCCTGGTTCCAGTTGGGAGGACCGCCCAAGCCATCACCGGTATCAATGAAAACATTGTAGTTGCTGGCGCCAAACTCGATGACAACAAAGGCATTTTCACGAATGGCTCTCATCTTTGCCATTTCAAGGTCAGACGTTAGATTGATCACCGCGCCCTCGAGTCGACGCCCCCGGTTCCAGTTAAGATAGGGCGGCAAGACGAGTGCCGCGATGACGGCTACAATGGCAATGGTGACGGCCAGTTCTAAGGCAGTAAATCCTGAATTTCCTCTGTTCACTTAAAATCCCTCCGGCGGAAATCAAGTACAAAATTTATGCCATATATTCGACCTCCGCGCGCATTGGATAGAATTCAGCAGCGCAATCATCAGGGGCCAGATGGAATCGCGTGCAACCGTCAGGAGAAACGGATTAAACCGGACATAAATCGGTTGACCTCCATAATACCCGGTGACGCCATTTTACATGCAAGCCGACGGCGGTCCGTCGCGCATATTATATAAAGTAGTATTTTCAGAAGTTTACACAATCAAGGCTGCTGGGTTGAACTCGAGGCCAAAATCCGGCATCAAAAAATAGCGTTCGGCCATTGAGCACGGTTGTGCATCGGTCCTGCAAACTTAAAATATCCAACCTGTTGCTGACGGATACCGCTCAGGAAAAAAGATGAATTCGGGGCAGTCGATTTTACCATAGAGAATGGGGACAAGCTGATGCCCGTCGAATTTGGAATGACAATTCTGAAATTCAATTTGCATTTATGCAATTGGCCACAGGGCTTGCAGCGCCTGCATAAACCCATGCACAGGTTATAAAAACGAAACCCATCCAAAAGGAATGGGTTCGATCGTCAAAACGATATGACAGATGCTTTAGGTGCTAAACACCAGCAAAATAACAATGCATAGAATCAGCACCTCAAAGATGACATGTAAGCGCTGGCTCATTTTTAAATCCATCCGGATTACCCGATCTATAAAATTTGGTGCCAGTCATAACGGTACATGTTTGCATTCAGGTTCGGCATCAGGATATAAACGGATCGTTAATTGAATTTTTGCAGCCACCATAAGTAGAAAAAATTGCGCGTTGGATAAAGCGGATCGACTGCAACAATTCCCGCTCCAACAGATTCACTTGCTCCATCCGGATTGGTGCTTCCCACCGATATGAAGAGCTTTGTGCCATCTGCGGTAATTACGGTAACAGGTTTGGAGGGAATCCCACCACCGATCATAACGCTGCGGGTCAAATCATTATTGCCATCTCCGTCTGTATCCGTAAATGCAATAACAGCCGCACCGGTATGATAATCCAGGGCATAAAGCTGGGCATTTCCACCAGGCACGCAAGGATCGTTGTTGGGCGTAAAGGTTGTTATATAATACGTTTTGTAAAAAACGACACCCCGCGCTAATACCTTCTCGCCTTTGGGCGCTCCCAAACTATCAACCAGACGAATAAGCCAGCCTTGATCGAAGTGGCCATTGAGATCCACATCCATATTGGTTTTGTTCAAATCCGGCTTTGTAGCCGCGGGATCAGTCACGTCAACCAGATCGTCTTCTGTTAATGTGACTGTCTCATGGACATCTTTGACAACGTAAATTCGATCTGCAGCGGTGGTCGAATCGCAAGCATTCTCACGGTCGCCGGTCCCCATAAATATCAGATCATATCCTTTTTCTAGTGTCACGCTCGGGGGGTAGAAAAATTTACGCGTATAGGTGTTAGAATCAACTACATACGTCGGTGCCGTGAACAATACATGGCCGACCCAGTTGTTGATGTTTTCGTCACAGGCCGGGAAGTCCAAAGGATTTCCTGCGGAATCGGTGGTCACCTGCCCGAAACGCCACATCTGGCCTCCCAGATCGCCCACATAGATCTTATCCACAAAACCGTTGCCATCTTCATCAACAACCTTAACAGTACTGGCGACACTGTAATTCATACCGGTTGTAAATTTTTTGACTACCGCACCGGTCATTATATTTACGGCAATTACTGCTTTTCCGGTCGAATTGTCAGCACTGTAACCGCCCCCGATAAATAATGCCGGGGTGCCGGTTGTATCGATATCGGCCGTTTTGACCAAACCGAATTCAGGCTCAGACCAGCTCTGACCCAGTTCCGGGATGACGACATCCGGATCAGTTGTGGTCATGGAAGCGATTTTGCCCCAAACAAACGGGCCCGTAGGAATGCTGTTCATATAGTCTTGATACATTGCGGTCGTCAGATTGCCCAGCCATTGGCCCACAGAAAAGTCCAAACTGCGATTATCGTAAGTTACATAAACGGTTCCGAATTCATCCCCTACAACAGTGGCGGCATCATGCCATTCACCAGCACCATTCCACAACCTGAGGGTATCGCCATCTTTAAATGAGCCCCCTGCGTATCGAGTGATGGAAAACAATTCCGCCGTGCCGGTCTTCGAATCATTGCTGCTGCCGATGCGCCACAGGTATTTAGGCGTATCCGGATCGGTAACGTCCAAAGCAAAATAGCTCGAACCGCCCTTGCGTAGACCGCAAACCAAAATGACCTTGTCGCCATCGCCGGAATCGACCAGGCCGTCTTGATCCATATCATGGAAATATACTTTGGGGCTTGAATCAACATAATCTTGATGAGAGGTCCCTTCCAGAATGTACCTTAAGCGGTTAAGTTGATCCGGTGGAATGAAGGCCCACGCTTCTGTGCCATAGTTAATTGCGTCACCAGAAACGTCTACATCCGGATCAATCTCATCTAAGACGGCATGCAACATGCCATCGTTGGCTCCAAAGAACACAAGGGTCTTGGCACTGTCATCGGCATACTGATAGGTAAAGACCATTGGCTCGCTGTGCAGCACATCGCCAGTGATCATCAGACGGTTTTCAGTGACATCTGAGTCGCCATCCGCATCCAATACATCGGCACCACGGATGTAGTTGATCACCTTGTCTTTACCGGAAATAGGGTTGCCATTTATGGTGATATCGCTGGGATTGCCTAATACCAGGGAGGTCAAGTTAGTGTTATCGGTGGCAAACCGATTGGCCGTATCGGTTAAATTATCAACGGCTCCCAAATAGGTATAAATGTTTCGGCTGCTATTGTGGATTCCATTGCTTTTGGACGTATCGGCCCAGTCGATGGTGGCCCAGTAGGGCTTGGCATCATCACGCATCGCTCCATTGGGCCAGGTGGCCGGATTTCCATCACTCCCCATAATCTGATTATTCGCACTCAGTCCAAATTTGGTTACATTGCCTTCCCACAGATTCTCTTCTAGTGGTTTAAAAAAGGCCATGTAGATTTTATTGCCGCTGGTGGTGCGCGTCACCGGAACCACCGGTGCGGTAAAGGAGCTGGTGCGCGATATAATGCTGTTAACCGCATCCAGGATTGCCTGGGATAGACCATTGGCCGAGGCCGCCTCGAAATGATATTTGCCGTAGTCCGGATCGGCGCTGTTGGTTAGATTGGGCTTGCCGTTGCCGTTGTTTGAGGTATTTATCAAAAACACGCGGCTTTCAGGAGTCGCTAAAAAGCCGACGGTGTAGGTCATAATGTTCTGAAAGGCGCCGGTGGGGTCATTGGAGACCCGCATATCATGGGTGTAAAAATAGTGGGCCACGTCGTCCATATAAGTCGATCCGTTGATATGTGTTGTAATGGTGTAATCGGTGGTATCAACGGTCAAGGTTGCCTGCCCGGGCCCGTTGTTACCAACAGCGTCGCTACCGTCTTGATCATAGTCCATCAGAGGATCCGGGATGGCCTGGTTCGAGTCGCTTTTATCTTCAGAAGACATGCCGGGGGATACCACAATTACAAAATTTTTCT
>JASFJF010000222.1:0-6733 GCA_050122255.1 Desulfobacterales bacterium | reverse complement strand
CTGACTATTCAGTTCAATCCTCACAAACGACGCAACACGGCAAATCAGCTTGATAATGATCCGATAGCCCGAGGGGGTATAACCGAATGGAATCCATTCGTCAATTGAGCAGCCGCCTGAACTGGCGCTACGTGTTTGTGGGGGTCGTTGTATGGTGGTTGGTAATGCTGATGGTTTACTCAATTTTAAGCCTGCGCGTCAACCACCTCAAAGACCGCCTAACCCAAACCGGCACTGAGCTGACAACTGAGTTGGCCGATCTCGTCAGTCTGCCCCTTTTAGAAAAAGATTCCCAGTCAATCCACCGTCTGTTGACCGAAGCTGCCGGCAAACCTGGCGTATTTTATGCTTCTGTGGTCGATCATCGCAACAAAGTTGTGGCGTTCACCGGCACCGGGCATCTTATGCCGGATATGACCCCCACGACCCCAAGCATTGAAAAAGTGGCCATCCGGGAAGGGGGATTTGCCAGTCATGCCAAAATCATTAATTTCGTTTCGAACATTACCTATGCTGGTACCCAAATTGGTGAACTATTTATCGGCATGTCAACTCCCGGACCTGTGCAGACGCGGAAAATATTTGCCATCATCGCTGTGATCAGTGGTTTGCTCCTATTGCTATCGTTCATTTTGTTCCGGTATCAATCGATCAGAGACACATTGACCAAAATTTTGCCGGCAAAGCCGCTAACAACTGAAATCGAAACAGGTGCTAAAGACAATCCAATTGCCTGCCCGCTGTGTGGGACCCGGAAAACGCTATCGGCAACCCTGTTCAAGCCGTCAAAACTGGACCCCCATTTGAAAGGCAGTCTGGCGGTGCAAAGTGTGACCCCTAACCCCGGCGTCGCCGGCAGCGAAAAAGATGCTCAAACTCACAGGGTTTCAGACGATTTAGGGTGGCTCAAACGCCGGATCATTTTGCGATGCGCCGAGATTATCAAAAATTTGACCGCTTAGTGTTGCGTTCAGATAGCAAGGAGGTGTTCCATGCTGGTCAATGAAATTGCCACCATGACAGCGGTGAAAGTTAAAGAAATTTCAACCAGCACCTTTACCAAAGTTGCCAGAGGAATGAAACGCATATCCCGATTAAGATTCATTGAACGTAGCCCCAGAAAAGTCGCCATCTGTTTGGCTGTCTGGCTTTTGGCCAACATCGCCGGCTATCTGTTTTACCATTTTGCCTTTAAACAAAACAACAGTGCATTTTACCAGCAAGGTATTGCCCGGACCCGAAGCCTTGAGTCCAAGAGCGGGCCGTTCGTCCTAGAAAAAGATATTTTGTCACTCAATGTAGCCATCAAAGAGATGCAGCGCATTGAGGACTTAAAATTTGCGGTCATCCTGGATCACAAAAATACCATCCTGGCCCACACCAATGCGGAATTGATGAATCAGAAATTCGAACCGTTGCTTGACGAGACGCCCATCGAACAACAGGATGGCGTTCAGGTTGTTTCCGCCAGGCTGCCTGACAAAACAAGCGTCATCGGTTTCTTTAAGGTTGTCAATTTTTCAGATGTCGAAATCGGCAAAGTCGGCCTCGTTCGATCTGTTGCCGGCCTTCATGACAATCTCAATCGGCTGCGTTTCTTGTATGGCACCGGGGTTCTGGGGACGATACTTCTGCTGGCGGTGGCATTTTTCGTAATAGATCGCATTGCCAAAAAGCGAGCCCAGAGGATGGAATCCGAAATCGCCAAAATGGACCGTATCGGCCCTTATCTGTTGCATCGCAAAGTCGCCCGCGGCGGCATGGCCGAACTGTTTTTAGCGGATTATGTGCGCGAAGACGGTTTTCGGCGCAAAGTCGCGGTCAAACGTATTTTACCGCACCTGGCGGGAAATCAAAATTTTATTAAGATGTTTACCCGTGAAGCCCGGGTGGCGGCCCTCTTGCAGCATCCGAATGTCGTTCAAATATTTGATTACGGCAATATTGAAAATGCCTATTTTATCGCCATGGAATTTATTGACGGTAAAAACCTGGGCGAAGTGCTCAAAATACTGGATCGTGGATTACCCGTCGATATCGCTGTCTTTATCATGTCACAGATCTGCAAAGGGCTGGATTATTCACACAGTAAAAAAGACGATACGACCGGTGAACCGTTTAAAATTGTACATCGCGACATTAGCCCCCAGAATCTACTGATCTCCTATCAGGGAGAGGTAAAAATAAGTGATTTCGGAATTTCGAAAGCCAGGTCCGAACCGAGTTTAACTCGGGCCGGTGTCGTTAAAGGCAAATTGGCTTACTTGTCGCCGGAACAGGCACTGGGAGAGCCGATTGACCACAGAGCCGACATTTACGCCCTTGGGCTGGTGTTTTATGAAACGCTTTGTGGCAAGAGAGTCTGTGAATTCAGCAACGAAGTTAAAGCCATTCGGACAATACCGAGCATGGAGATCACACCCTTAAAGGACGCAATTTCGAATATTCCGGATGAATTAAACCGCATCGTAATGGCGTGTTTAGAAAAACAAAAAGACACGCGATATCAAAGTGCTGCGGCAGTGCATGCCGACCTGCTATCATTTAAGAAACTGCAGAACTCAGCATTCGGCACTTCCGACCTCGCGAATTTCATGAAGCAATTTTCAGATCATAAGCAGTCACTCTAAACGCTGTCTTGAACATGTCGGATACCGCCCAAATGGCCCAGAAAATCTTTGCCGGAATAACGGATATCGGCCTCAGGCGCCAGAATAATGAAGACGTTTTTCTGGTCAGCCCCGAGTTCGATTTCTGCCTTGCGGCAGATGGAATGGGAGGTGCTGCGGCCGGAGAGGTGGCCAGTGAAATATTTGCCCGGACATCCCTCGATATTTTTTCGGTTAATCCCAATCGCTCTGAAAAAGACACGCTCTATCGCGTTCAAAAAGCCTATCATACTGCAAATGAAAAAATCCTTGAGCATGTCAGCGCCCATCCGGACCACAAAGGCATGGGCTGCACCGCCGAGCTGCTGGCTTTTTTTGAACAGAACTTTATTCTCGGCCATATCGGAGACAGCCGCACCTATCGGTTGAGAAACGGCGTTCTGGAACAGCTTACTGAAGATCACACTCTTGTTCAGCAGCAATTTCAAGAAGGGCTGATATCTGAAGATGAGATCAGAAACCATCCCATGCGTCATGTTATCTTTCGTGCCGTTGGTATCCAAGAAGAGATGACCATCGATCTGCTAAAAGGCAAAACCCATCCTGCCGACCTTTTTCTGCTGTGTTCAGATGGATTGTCCGATATGATAGAAGATGAGCAGATCAAGGAGATTTTGTGCGCTGATAGTGATATCGAACGAAAGTCCGAGAACCTGATTGAGTCCGCCAAAGCTGCCGGCGGCATCGACAACATTACCGCTGTTTTGGTCGCAATTCCGTGAGTTCGTCGGACGCTGTCTCAAATTAAGATCCCTGCAGGTCAAATTATGCCGAATCCATTTTTAGAATGGCTCGACCAAAACCAACAGGTCCAGCGTTTAGAGATCATCGATAAGGTTTTTATCGGACGCAGCTGCACCGGCATCGATCCTCAAAAAAGAATTCTGGTAAACAATGCTCAGGTGTCCAGAGACCATGCGGTCATCAGCCGTCGTGCCAAAACGCTTCAAATTAAAGATATGAGCAAGAATGGGACCTGGGTCAACGGCATTCGTCTGGCCGCCGGTGCATCCCGTGACCTGACAGATGAAGATGTCATCAGCGTCGGTGGGGTCTCGATTACGGTATACGCCCAATCAGGTGATGTCGTTACGCAAGAAAGGGCCGTATTGACCGAGGGTACGATGGTGACGCCCACCGAAGTCGTGGTCAGCAATGTGGTGGCTGATGTTAGAGATTTTTCTACTTTTTCCCAGTCCCATGCGTCAGCAGATGTTTATGCCCTTATGAAGGAAGTCTTCGATGCTTTCAGTAGCATTGTCGTCAAATTTAAAGGCACGATCAAGGATTATGCCGGTGACGCCGTCTACGCTTTTTGGGATCATCATGTCGAACCGGTCCGTCAGCAGGCTGTTTTGGCCTGTCAAGCTGCTCTGCAGCAGAACCAGGCCCTGAATGAAATCCGCTCACGATTATCCGAAAAAAATGCCGCCGCCAATTTACAGATGGGGTGGGGAATTACGACCGGCAAAGTGACCCTGTCACATTACGGCTCACGCGCGGCTGATCTGGCTCTGGTGGGCGACTGCACCAATTTGGCCTTTCGTTTATCCAGCATTGCCAATAAAGATTTATCTGATAAAATTATTATCTGTTCCCAGACAGCGGATCTGGTCCGCGACGATTTTACCCTCCAGGATCTGGGAACTATTTCGATCAAAGGCCGCAAGGGCCAGGAGCATGTTTTTGGGATCAAAAAACCCTGAAAATGTAAACAAATCGGTTCCCGCCTCTTTACGTACCGGCAATTTGCAGCTGCCGTTAACCTGTCAAACGGCACCGCCATGCCCAAATTCCTCGGATGTATTTTGATTCTATCGTCAAATTGGGTTAAAATTCAGATAATGGTATTTTCAAGTACAATTTTTCTGTTCGTCTTTCTGCCGGCAGTGATTGTCTGCTATTTCGGGCATCAGCTATTTGGCGCCCGGCAATTGCGCAATACCATTCTTCTGTGCTTTAGCTATCTGTTTTATCTCTATGGTGCTGCCGGATTTTTGTTGATCCTAATCCTGTCGACGGTAGCCGACTATGTGCTCGGGCACCTGATCGAACATCGAGTCAGACTCAAGCGGCTGTGGCTCGGCATCTCGCTGCTGCTGAATTTAGGTCTGCTGGCCTATTTTAAGTATGCCAATTTTTTTGTATCCGAAGTCAACAACCTGCTGGTAGAATGGCAACATTTTTCGATCGAGTGGCAGTCCGTCGCTCTGCCAATCGGCATTTCTTTTTTTACTTTTCAAAAACTCAGCTACGTTATTGATGTCTATCGGGGAAAGTGTCCGGCGCTGGACAACATCGTCGATTTTGCACTATATATCGCCATGTTTCCCCAGCTGATCGCCGGGCCGATCGTGCGTTTCAGCACGATTCGCAATCAGCTCAAAGCGCGCCGGGAATCGTGGGACAATTTCTATAATGGAATCGTCCGTATTTGCTGGGGCCTGGCCAAAAAAGTCATCGTCGCCAATTCCTGCGGCCAGATTACCGACGTTGTATTTGACCTCAAACCCGAGCTGCTGGATACCAAAGTCGCATGGCTGGGTGCGCTGGGCTATACGCTCCAGATCTATTTCGATTTTTCGGCCTATTCAGATATCGCCATTGGATTGGGCTTGCTGTTTGGTTTTACCTTGCCCGAGAATTTCAATCGCCCCTATTCTGCCGTGAGCATAACCGATTTTTGGCGCCGCTGGCACATGACGCTTGGCCGCTGGTTTAAAGATTACCTGTATATACCCTTGGGCGGCAACCGGCGGGGAACAGCCCGAACCTGCCTCAATATGACGATTGTTTTCATATTGTGCGGCCTGTGGCATGGCGCCAATTGGACCTTTTTGTTCTGGGGAGTGTACCATGGTGCCTTTCTGGTCATCGAACGTATCAGCGGCCTGCGCGATCTGGCTGCGAACAAATTCCGGTATACGCGACGTTTTCTAACCCTGATTATTGTTGTGGTCGGGTGGGTGCTGTTTCGGTCTGAAAATGTTTCTCAGGCAATTCAATTTATCACAGCCATGTTCACTTTCAGTGATCTGCCGATTACCTATGAGCTCAGTCGCGCATTAAATTACCGCAGCGTTCTATTCGTACTTGTGGCTGTGCCGGTTTTTTTCTTGCCCGCCGATGTATCCCTGATTCAGCTGATTGTAAACAGAAAAGATCCCGTCCCGCTGGTAGCGGGAATCATATTGATTCTGCTGCTGCTTCCCTATTGTGCGGCGCTGATTATCGGCGGAGCGAACAGCAGCTTTATCTACTACCGGTTTTAATCGATCCATGAAGAAAGTTTTATCTGTCATATTCGTACTGATTCTGATAGCGCCGACAGTGGCCTGGCTCGCCCGCCTGGAATTTGGCATCCATGTGGAACGCATCGGCCTCAAACCGCCGCGCTTCGATAGTCGCGCCCTGCTCCAAGAGGACTATTATCTCTCTTTTGACCAGTATTTAAATGACAGCTTTTCTGTACGTGACCCACTGGTCTTTGCCAAAAGATGGCTGGATTATCACCTATTTAAAATGACCGACACAGCCGCTGTGCATGTTGGCAGGCAGGGATGGCTGTACAGCCGAAACTCCATCAGTGACTTTCGGAAACAGGCCTGTGACGACCTGTTGCTGGTTCATCAGCTGACCCTGGACCTACACGCTGTTGATCACCTTTTATCGGCTTCCGGTCGCCGATTTGTTTTTATGGTGGCACCGAACAAGTCCACCATTTATCCTGAGTATCTGGGCTTCATTCCCACAGGCGGGCCATGCGGTCGCAGCCGTTACGATTTGCTTCTTGAGGCCTTTGCGCGTAACCCGCTGGAAAATTTCGTCAGACTTGAAAATCGGTTGCTCTTCTGCAAACGCAACAATAGATGGCTCTACAATCCGGCAGGTACCCATTGGAATGCCCTCGGTGCCGCGGTGGCGGCTGAGGCGATTGCAGAACAGATCGATCAAAAGAGCGGCCATTGGGCCCTGGAGGCTCCCCATGAAGTTTCAGATGATTCTATTGATCTTGCCCGACGCCTGCTGGGCCTACCGACACCCGTCAAAAATGAGGCCGATAT
>JASFJF010000221.1:0-6741 GCA_050122255.1 Desulfobacterales bacterium | reverse complement strand
CCCGCGACGATGATTTGGGTGCCGACATCAGCCGACTGGTCGCGGGTGACGAGCGAAAAATGCGATACCGAAGCAATGCTGGGCAGCGCTTCTCCCCTGAACCCCAGCGTTTGAATGGCGAACAAATCATCAACTCTGTGAATTTTACTGGTGGCGTGCCGCTCGATAGCCAAAAGGGCATCGTCTGCGCCCATGCCGACGCCATTATCGGACACCTGGATCAGGGACTGACCGCCTTTCTCCACTTCAATTATAATGCGGGTGCTGTCGGCATCCAGGGCATTTTCCAGCAGTTCCTTGACCACCGACGCCGGCCGCTCGACCACTTCTCCGGCCGCAATCTTATTGGACAAGGTTTCGGGCAGAATTTTTATTTTGGGCATTTTGGTGTTTTGTGTTTGGTTTTTGGTGCCGGACAGTTTTTCCGTTATCCTGGATGGGTCCTATTTCTCTTTCAAAAAATTCCCGAGGTATTCGGCGTCCATTGGCGACAGGTCGAATTTTAAACAGGCCTCTTCGATGAGTTTTGACGGTACCGCCTCCGGGTTATATTTGCGCTCCTCGGAAATCCATCTGACGGCATTTCTGATATTTTCACCTTCCGGTTGCACGGTCGTCATCACAAGCTCCTTTCTTTCATTAATTTTTTCTTTCTCACCGCGAAGCACACGAAGGGCACGAAGTTTTTATAAAACCATACGTTTTATGCCATTTTTCATAAATCGGACATTAAAATTCATCAACAAACCAATTTTTATTCCCGCTAATTTCATGTAAGTCAGTAGTTGGGCCTGATGAATAGGTAGAACCTTATCAACACTTTTCAATTCAACAATTATTTTACGGTCAACAAAAAAATCAACCCGGTAACCACAATCCAATTTTATCCCGTTATAATTTACAGGAAGAGGATGTTGTAATTTAAAAGGTATCCCATTACTTGTTAACTCATGAGCAAGGCATTGTTCATAGGTTGATTCGAGTAATCCGGGACCCAAATTCTTATGCACATTAATTGCGCATCCTATGACTCTTTTTGATAGTTCATCGAATCTCAAACTTAGTGACCCTTCGTGACCTTCGTGGTGTTTAGAGTGCTGGTTTTTTCTTATGAAAATTAGTGGCTTGTTCGAAATTATAAGCCACTTTGAGCAACATCTTTTCGTTAAAATGGTTGCCCAGCAGTTGCAGTCCGATGGGCAGGCCTTTTTTGGAAAAGCCCCCGGGAACCGACATGCCGGGAATCCCCGCCAGATTGGCCGATAACGTGAAGATATCGCTCAAATACATGGTCAGCGGGTCATCGACCTTTTCGCCGATTTTAAAGGCCGGCGCCGGTGCCACCGGGCATAGCAGTACATCACAGGTGTCAAAAGCCTTTCGAAAATCTTCTACCATCAAGGTTCGTACCTGTGAGGCCTTGCCGTAATAAGCATCATAGTAGCCGGCCGAGAGGCAGTACGTCCCGATGATAATACGACGCTGAACCTCTGATCCAAATCCCCGGGAGCGGGTTTGGCGATACATCCGCATCAGCTCGTTTTGACCGGCATCCCGCACGCCGTATTTGACACCGTCATAGCGCGCCAGATTGGAGCTCGCCTCAGACGGCGCAATCACGTAATAGACCGCCACCGCGTATTCGGTATGCGGCAGGGACACCTCGATTATTTCGGCGCCCATATCAGCGATGACCTTAACGGCCTTATCGATGGCATCGGCGACGTCGGTGTGCATGCCTTCTGTGGACGTGTACTCAGTGGGAATACCCACCCGGATGCCTTTCAAGCCTTTTTTCAATCCGGCCGTATAATCCGGCACATCTTCGGGAACGGAGGTAGAATCGGCGGGATCATATCCTGCTATTGCGTTTAGCATGAGGGCACAATCGGTCACATTCTTTGACAGGGGCCCGATCTGGTCCAGTGAAGAAGCAAACGCCACCAGCCCGAAGCGAGACACCCGTCCATAGGTAGGCTTGAGGCCCACCGCGCTGCAATAAGATGCCGGCTGGCGAATCGAGCCCCCGGTATCCGAGCCCAGGGCAGCCAGACACATATCGGCGGCGACTGCTGCCGCCGACCCGCCGCTGGATCCGCCCGGCACCCGGGTCAGGTCCCAGGGGTTGCGTGTAATTTTGTATCCCGAGTGCTCCGTGGAAGAGCCCATGGCGAATTCATCCATGTTGGTTTTCCCCAGTATGACGGCGCCCGTGCGCTCAAGCATTTCAATGACCGTTGCATTGTAGGGCGGCATGAAATTTTCAAGTATTCTGGACCCACAGGTGGTCTCAATACCACGCGTACAGATCACATCCTTGACGGCCAGCGGAATCCCGGTCAGAGGCTCACAGCAGCCGCCGGCAATTTTGTTATCCGCTGCCTGGGCCTGTTTGAGTGCCGTCTTTTCTGAAATTTTCAGAAATGCATCCACGCTGCCTTCAACCGTGTTAATACGGTCCAAAACCGCCCGCGTCAACTCAACCGATGAAATGTCCTTTTGTTTCAGGCGACGATGCGCCTCCTCTATACTCAGTTCATACAATTCCACAAAAAGTACTCCCTATCACCTTTCAGAAAAAATTATTTACCCCGAAAGCACGAAAATAGTATAAATTTTTTACGCGGTTATCTGGGAAACACCAGTTGGATACGTCTGATATTATCTCACCACGAAGAACTCGAAGAAAAACTTTGTAGATCTGATTAAAATCTTCGTGACCTTCGTGCGCTTCGTGGTGAAAAATATCTGATTTATATTCAAATATTACAATTTGAAGAGCTATTCTCCTGATCCTCCTTAATCAATTATTTTCGGTACGACAAACTGCCCCGCTTCCTCTTCAGGTGCATTGGCCAGCACCCGCTCCCGATCAAGGTGTTGCCGTTGAACGTCATCCCGGAAAGCATTGGTCAACGAAATGGCATGTGATGTCGCCTTGATACCTTCCGTGTCGACCTGATTTAATTTTTCTATATAGCCCAGAATCTCGTCAATTTGGCCGGCGAACTTGTCGATGGCGTCCGCTTCCAGATCCAGACGGGCCAGCCGGGCAACGTACAACACTTCTTCTTTGGTTATTTTCATCGACACTCCTTATACAAAATCAATTTTTTACCACGAAAGCACGAAAGGATAAAAACACGAAAATTAATTCACAATTCATTTAATCTCCAATGGTGGATTATTTTCATTATGTTTTTCGTGTTTCTGGATTTTCGCGCTTTCGTAATAATTTATTGGCGCAGTACCAGGATCGGTTTAAGACCATCCTTTTTTAATTTGCTCAGCGTTTGGTGTGCCGCGGATTTGCTTTTATAAGATCCAATGCGAACCCGGAACCAAACACCTTTTCCCTGGACCTTTGCGATGGCCCGATATGCCGGGTAGCCCTGTTTTTTTAATTTTGCGATCAATCGATCCGCATCTTTGGCGTTTCTGACCGAGGCGGCCTGAATCGTATACGTTGGACCAGTGGTGTTTGTTTTGGCAACCGCTTTTTTAGCGCTTGGCGCTTTAGCTTGCGGGCGCCTGGAGGGTTGGGATTGAGGGGCGCTTTTTAGGGAGGCAGCAGCCTTTTCAGCAGGCTTTGCATCTTTGCGCTCTCCATCTTTCGGCTTGGGCCGGACCGACACCTTTGTGTCTTCCTTGTCCTCCTTGAGCGCTTCATAAAATTCAAGCTTGGTTTTATCCTTTACAACATCCGCCTTTTCCTGCGGCCGCACCTGGTTTTGCTTTTCGGGAAGCGCTTTTTTAGGTGCGGCTATTTTTTTCTGAATCGCCGCAAGATCAAATTTTAGCGGGGCCGTACCCCTGCCCACCAGAACCCCCAGTACAAACATCCAGGCACACAGAAAAAAAATGAACAACAACCAGCCGGCAATTTTCTTGCGGGTCAGGACAATAAAAGGCTTCTTGAATTGCGGCGCTTTGCGTTTATTCTTTTTTCTCACTTCTCATCTATTTTCATGCAACATCCAGGTAGTGTTACATCCGCTCCGGCGCCGAAACGCCCAGCAGCGTGAGCCCGTTGCGAATAACTTTTTGAACTGCTAATATCAAATTGAGACGGCCGCAGCGCAATAACACATCATCGGTTAATACCCGATGCTTATTGTAGTAAGTATGGAAAGCGGATGCAAGCTCCATCAAATAATAGGTCACTCGATGCGGTTCCATGCTTTTCGCGCTGCCGGCCAGAATGTCCGGATAGCGCGCCAGGGCTTTGATCAGATCAATTTCTTCGGGCGCTGTAATGCGGGCAACAGCCTCATCATCCCAGAAGACTTTACCCGCACCCTGCTGGCGGCCCTTGCGCATGATGCTGGCAATGCGGGCGTGCACGTATTGGACATAGTAGACAGGATTATCGTTGGTTTTTTGCTTGGCAACCTCCAGGTCAAAGTCAAGCGCGCTCTCATAATGGCGCGTCAGAAAAATGAACCGCGCTGCATCGCGACCCACTTCGTTGATAACATCTTTTAAGGTTTCAAATTCACCCGCCCGCGTCGACATCGCCACCGGCTCACCTGCTCTGAGCAGGTTAACCAGTTGCACCAAAATCACATCAAACTGATTTCGCTGGTGCCCGCAGGCTTCAATTGCCGCTTTCATCCGGGGAATGTAGCCATGATGATCTGCCCCCCAGACATCCACCACCCGTTCAAAACCACGGTCGTACTTGTCCTGGTGATAGGCGATATCGGACGCAAAATAGGTCATCTCACCATTGGCTTTTACCACCACGCGATCTTTTTCGTCACCGAAGTCGCTGGTTTTAAACCACAGGGCACCCTCTTTTTCATAAACGATGCCCTGTCGGCGGAACTGCTCCAGAATCTCAGCCACCCGCCCGGAATCATAAAGGCTTTGCTCACTGAACCAGCGGTCAAATTTCACCCCGAAAAATGTTAAGTCGTCCCGGATGCCGTCCAGTATTTTTGCGGCTGCAAAGTGTGCGCAGTCCATAACAGCGTCTTCTTCCGGCCGGTCTAAGAGGCGATCGCCTTTTTGCGCTTTGAGGTCGGCGGCCAGATCAAGAATGTACGCTCCTTGATAGCAGTCTTCCGAAAATTCCACTGTCTGGTCGTGCAACTCCCGGTAGCGCAAATAAACCGACCGTCCCAGGGTTCGGATCTGGCGACCCGAATCGTTGATATAGTATTCCTTTTGAACATCATAGCCGCAAAAGGCAAGGATATTGGCGACCGCATCCCCCACAGCCGCACCGCGGCCATGTCCGACATGTAGCGGTCCGGTGGGATTTGAGCTTACAAATTCGACCTGAAATTTTTGGCCCTGCCCGATATCAATGGCGCCGTATCGAGTATCGGCATCATGGATCTTGCGCAAAACCGGATGCCAGGCGGATGGCTTGACAAAAAAATTAATAAACCCCGGTCCGGCAATTTCCGTTTTCTCAATCAAGTGTTGGGGGTCCTGCAAATGAGCGATGATGACATCTGCAATTTGGCGTGGCGCCATTTTTTGAATGGAGGCCGTCACCATGGCGATGTTGGTGGAAAAATCACCGTGGGCGTCAGCCCGCGGTTCTTCAATCTCTACCGCGGGAATATCGGCGGATGGCAAATCACCTTTCTCAAAAGCGCTTTTAGCCGCGCTGTAAATTAGATCTTGTAATTTCTGTTTCATAGATAAATTATTTTTAATCCGTTAGACCCGATACTTCTGCAATCCCTTTTTCAGATACTCCAACGGAAAGTAGAAGCGAACCATATGTTACCTGAATTTTGCACGAGTTGGAAGCTTTCATATGCAAGGCACTTAAGGGCGAGGCTATAGTTTACTATGCCTCGTCCTTAATAACACAGCAGATGGAAGCTTCCGGCTCGTCCGAGGGATGCAAATTAATGCGATAAAATGATTTTAATCCTTTTTACCCTATTTGTATTTTGAATGTATCCTAAAATTCATCTAACCGACTGTCATTAAGATATAATAAGAATTTCGCATTAATTTTCATGCAAAATTAAGGTGTCGTGCTAGATAGAGTCTTTTATATACCAAGTCAAGATGCTTTGGCCGGGCGTGGCATATAACTGAATTCGTTGTCCTTAATGGCGGTATTCACAAATTTTATTTGCGTGATACGTGCTAAAATGTTAGGTTCCAGCACCTTAAAAGACGCCAGGGTATCAACTTAAAGGTAACCACGGAAAAACGCATGCTATTTAAAATACAAAATTAAAAGAGGAAATCACATTGGATCTTAAGCAAAAACGCGTGCTGGTCACGGGGGCCTGCGGCACGGTGGGCAGAGAGCTGGTTCGTCAGCTTTTAGAACAACAGCAGTCGGGCGAGCTTATCGCCCTGGATAACAATGAGAGTGAATTGTTTTTTCTGGAACAACAATTTTCAGGCCACTCGCAGACATCTTTCTTTTTAGCAGATGTACGCGACCGAGATCGCTTGAGCGACAAAATGAAAGGCATTGATTGCGTGTTTCATACGGCTGCGTTTAAACATGTTCTGCAGTGCGAGCGCTCTCCGTTTGAAGCCGTACAGACCAATATTTTAGGTGTCCAGAATATCATCTACGCCGCCACTCGAAACAGCGTGGAGCGAGTCGTTTTTACCAGCTCGGATAAAGCCGTCAATCCAACCAATGTCATGGGGACATCAAAGTTGATGGGCGAACGCATGATTACAGCCGCCAACAGCAATGTGCGAGGTGACGGGCCCGTTTTTGCCTCCACCCGCTTCGGCAATGTTTTGGGCTCG
>JASFJF010000220.1:0-6786 GCA_050122255.1 Desulfobacterales bacterium | reverse complement strand
TTATGCATAATTACAGAACTTTAGAGCATAATATGAAGCAAGGTGGACGGAGCAATATGTCATTTTATTCACACCAAAGTGTGAAAATCTTTACATATTTGCCAATTTTTTGACGGGAAAGCGACGGATAGGTTGCTATTATGCCACCTGTCACCATAATGTCCCGAAAAATGGTGGCGGTGTAAGTGCTGTCGCAAACAATGGTTTCGCAATCGGAACGTTTTTTTGATAAACAATTTCAAAAGGAAAAGGGCGCACCATGGCGCCCTTCTCAGATATCTGCACCCCCATTTTTAATGAATGCTATTTTACAAACGGAAAAATATCGGTATATCCCGCAATATCGGTAATTAACAGAATAAGGAATACAAGAAACACGACAATTAAAAGGACCGTAAAAAACCCGTTGCCGCCGGCAGGAAGTTCCTGCAACTGTTCGGCAACTCGAGTTGCTTCTTCATCGGTTAGACTATCGAGGCGGTCCCTGGCCTCTTGCATATCAATACCCTGTGAGACCAGCATGCTTTGCACGTCTTCGCGGGCCAGCAGGCTTTGAAGATAGTTGCGGGCATCCTGCGCGCGTTCGATGTCGATTGCCGCTTCGGTTCCAACCATGGCTGCCATAGCAGATTGAAACGGACCGGAAAGCATAAACATAAAAAAAGCCATCAATATGCCGACCGGTTTAATACGGGAACGAATATGCTTCATAATGAGCCTCCTCCTGAGTGGCATAAGGGCAACAATGACTGCTATATATTCAATCCAGCGACCGTTGTCAAACCTATTGTTACACGATCCATTTTAGCCATCTTCTCTGCGCCTTTTTTGCTTTAACCTTTTTATGATATAGATCTTTAAGAAAGACTATACCCAAAAACCCAGACAGAATTCACGATGAAAGCGGCATCAATCACACTATTGATTTTGAGCGCTTTTCTGCCTGCGGTCAGTTTTGGTTTTTCGGAACTGTGCGCGGCCGATTTGCATGCCGGTTTGAATCTAAGCCTCAAGCCATCGGCTCCGGATAATTCTGAATATAAAATCGTAAAAGAGGAATTCGTAAACGGATCTGTGCGCTGGCACCCTGGAGGTGATGATACAGAGCTGGCGGGCGTGGCTCTGGTTATTCATGGCCTCAACTGTCGACCGGATAAAATGGAGGCCATTATCTCAATATTAAACGCCAGTGGAATAGATTGCTTGAACTTGTCGTTGCGCGGTCACGGCGCTAATTTTTCGCCCATCGACGATATGAGCCCTGATGCGGCGCGCATGCTTGCATTCAAATCGGTTTCTTATCCGTTGTGGAAAACCGAAGCGTATAAGGCCTACATGCTGGCGAAAAAGAAAAGCGATTTACACGGCAGGCCGCTGTTTCTGATTGGCTTTTCGATGGGCGGGCTTTTGGGTGTCGATTTAATGGCATCAAATCCAAATGTCCAATTTGACAAAATGGTGCTATTTGCCCCGGCAATAGCCATGCTCCAGAGAAATTATCTGATACAAATTTTTTCGCCCTTTCCGAGCCTGGTCATACCGAGCGCCGGTAATAAGTCCTATCTTGCCAATGATGGAACACCCATGGCAGCCTACAATGCCCTGTTTGATCTGTATGCGCATTTTGAAGACCATCTGGATCCCTGGAAAACAAACATACCCGCAGTTGTCTTTATCGATGAAAACGATGAACTGGTTTCATACAGCAGTTTACAGCAAAAGATTCAAAAGCACGCTTTGGATCAATGGCGCATTCATCCAGTCAGAAAGGATAAAACAGTAACGGAGGTTGACATGCACCACCTTATTATCGATGCGGCATCGGTTGGAAAAAGCATGTGGCAAAAGATGATGGATATCACCCTATTCCATCTATTAGGCGAACAGCCCGGCCACCCTGCAGAATAAGCGAGCAGTGTCTGAATTATTCACCCAAGGCGCCGGGCTGCCACAGGTAATAAAAACCGGCCTGATAAGACGTCAGAGAGGCGGAAAGATCCAGAGATACAAGGGACAGACCCCGGCCTTCATATTGGGATGTCGATGTATTGTACAGATTATCGTCCGCAAATTCTGTGCGGCGATAAACGACCACTTTTGCATTCTGCGGCAATTCGGCCATTTTTTTGGCCTGGCTAACGGCCTCACGAATATATCCCACGCGGTCAATCATACCCAGTCTTAAGGCGTCATCGGCTAAAAATATCCGCGCGGTCGAAATTTCCTTCAAATCCCGTGAATCAATTCGGCGGTGCCTGGCGATCCGATCTAAAAATCTTTGCCCCAGCCGATCGATCATGTTCTGAACAATTTCTTTTTCTTCAGCGGTCGCCTGCCGGAAGGGCGAACCCATGTCCTTGTTTTTACCAGTCTTGCTGACTTCAACCCCGACGCCAATTTTATCTATCAGTCCGGATAGATCAGGACGGATAAACAACACGCCCACAGAGCCGGTTATCGATGTCGGATGGGCCAATATAAAATCGGCGGGAAGCGATATGTAATAGCCGCCGGAGGCAGCTACATCCATCATTGCCACGACCACTTTCGCTCCGGTCTTTTCTTTAAAAGCAATAATTTCATTGTACAGGATGTCACTGGCGGTAGCCGAACCACCGGATGAATTCACCTTTATCAGCAAGGCTTTGATTTCCGAATCGTTTTCAGCCTTGCGCAGCTGTGAAACAACTTCCTGAACCATGCTCGGCCGGGTCGATACGATCTGCCGCCGCGGGACGTCTGATATGGTGCCCCTGATGTGAACAACCAGCACTTTACCTATTGCATCACCCTCAAGGGTAAACTCCTGCAGCGGGTCCTCGGCACTCGGGAAAAGCCTAATCCGGGGCCCCTGACAGCCGATTAGAAAAAACATCAACACTACCGCAACTATCACTATGCCTTTTTGCATCCTATCTCCCTTAAGATTATCAGCCAGGATGAACAGGATTTTTCTGGAAAGTGACGAAGAAAACAAGCCCGAAAAATCCTGTAGCTCCTGTCTAAATGGACGTTTTTACCTGCAAAACATAAGAAACGCCGTTTAGCGTGTCAAGAAAATACCGGGCAGAATAGGGCAGACGAACCGCAGGCCTAAAGTGCTTGACAACAGATCCCAATCCCATAATAACCCAATTGCGTCAATTGGAAGCCATTGAATAATAAATTTGCCAGGACTTTAGTCGTTATGATGCCTCGACGCTGGATTATTTTCATACTGGCCACAGCGCATTTTTTCCTGTCTCAGTTTTATCGGACGTCAAACGCGGTCATTGCGCCGGAGCTGATCCGCAACCTGTCACTGAATACTGAGGAGTTGGGGCTGTTGTCGGCCTCTTTTTTTTATGGATTTGCGCTAACCCAGATTCCGATCAGCGTGCTTTTGGACAAAGCGGGCCCCAGATGGTTGATGACCATTCTTTCGCTGATGGGTGTGGTGGGCGCTATTTTGTTTTCCATCGCCGATTCGCTGGGCTTCGGTCTAATCGGCCGCGTCTTGTTAGGAATCGGAATGGCCTGCAATTTAATGGGAACCTTTAAGCTATTGACCGAATGGTTTGAGCCGCGGCTATTTGCCACCCTATCGGGCCTTGTGGTTTCGATCGGAACGTTTGGCAATATGGTGGCCGCTACTCCGCTGGTCATGCTGGTCCAACAATTCGGTTGGCGCCTGAGCTTCCAGTTGATTGCAGGGGTTAATCTGGTCTTAACGCTGTCGCTTTTTGTGGTCGTGCGCGATCGGCCTGACGATGCCACGATCCAGGTCGCAAATCGAGCACCAGCAATCAGTATGAAGCAGGCCTTTTCCAATCTGGGCTTGCTCTTGAAAAACAAAGATTACTGGATCATATCGCTGGCCACTTTAGTCCGCTACGGGACCTTTGCCGCCTTTCAAGCGTTGTGGGCCGGGCCGTTTTTAATCGAAGTCATGGGCTATTCGGCCATCCGAACCGGTAATCTGATACTGCTGATGAACACGGGGCTGATTATTGGCGGTCCGTTGTGGGGAGCATTGTCAGACAGGGTTTTTAATACCCGCAGGGGGCTTGTCGTACTCTGCCTGGTGATGATGGCAGTGATTTCGCTGGTACTGACGCTCTTTTCTCCGGAGACCGGATTGTTTATTATTGCGTCCGTATTCTTTGTATTCGGGCTGGCGTCATCCGGTGGCATGTTGATGTATCCGCACATCAAAGATTTGATGCCGCGTGATATGTCAGGTGCCGCCATGACGGGCATCAATTTTTTTAACATGCTGGGCCCGGCCGTATTTCTTCAAGGGCTGGGGATATTAATGCAGCACCTGTATCCAGAGGCTTCGCGCGGCCCCGCTGCATTTGATGCATCGTTCCTTTTATGTCTGATTTGCCTGGCAAGCGTGACCATACTTTACTTTTTCACCAGCGAAAAATAAAAAGACATTTCATAAAGTTTTTGCGTTGGCGCTCTGTATTTCCTCAGCTGAAAAGATGCTCTTCAAGCAAGTAGTTCCGCTTTTTTCAAAATCGCCTTGATCTCAGATCTTTCGTGTTTTGAGGACGGCAGAAGGGGCATCCGGGGATCGCCCCCGAAGTATCCCAGCATATCCATGGCAGCTTTTAGCCCCGGTACACCATAAACGGCAGTCACCGCCTGGTTGACCGGAATCATTCTGAGCTGCAAATCCCGCGCGGCATCAATGCTTCCCTTTTTGACCTGATCCAAAATAGTTACACACTGTTCGGGCGCCACATTGGCCAAGGCGTTGATGCCGCCCACGCAACCAAGGGTTAATCCGCTGAATAATACGCCGGCGGTTCCCACCATCACATTAAAATCTTTGGCAACTGCATTTATGATTTCGCCGAGTTGAATAACATTGCCGGCACTATCCTTCAGGCCGATGATATTGAGGTGCCCGGAGAGCTGGGCGATCAAATCGGCGGTCATATTGATGTGAGTAAATTTGGGGACATTGTATAACAAAATTGGAATGGGTGATTGATCTGCTACCGATGAAAAGTACTGAACCAGGGCAGCATCATTCATGCGGCTACCATAGTAATGGGGTGTGACCACCAGTGCGGCATCGGCACCCAGTTTGGCACAGTCTTCGGTCAGTCTTATGGTCTCCGCAGTGGACTCGCACCCGGTTCCGGCAATGACCAACATCTCATCTGCTGCGGATTTCACAACTGTATCGACAACCGTTCGCTTTTCTTCTTCGGAAAGGGAAACATATTCGCCATTGGATCCCAGCACCACGTATCCTTTCAGACCTGCACGATTCCAGCGCTCGATATTGGCGGCCAGCTTGTCGTATGCCAGCTTTTCGTTGACAAAAGGAGTCGGTATGGGGGGGAAGATACCATTCAAATTCAGTTCGGTCATTCTTATTTTTCCTTTTTCTTAGATTTGGTTTAGACCTTTTATCTCATTTTGTATGATAGGTTTCAGGTGTCAGGGTTCAGGTGTCAGGTGTCAGCAAACAAATACCGAAATTCAAAAACAACCAAGTCACTGCGATTGTAATTACGACCAATTAGCAAAAGGCGCATACTGTCCACAGTTCTGTTCTTTCGCTACACTCCTTTAATCATGAGTTTGCACGATGAAGTCGCTGATATTTCATTCGGCGATCGATTTCAGAAAAACTCCCTGACCCCTTAGCTATTTAACAATCTCCGAAATATGACAGACACGCGTGCTCAGGCCGTGTTTGCGCACACCATAGGATAAATGCATAATACAGGCCGGACAGGAAGTGACCAGCAGATCTGCACGGCTTTCTTTCAGATTGTTCATTTTACGATCCAGTACCTGCTGGGACAATTCATAATGCGCAAACGCATATGAGCCGGCTCCGCCGCAACACCAGTCCGCTTCGGTTAATGGCCGGTATTCGACGCCCGGCAGTCGAGTCAGAATGTCGCCGGGCTCGGCTGTAAGCCCCTGCCCCCGGGCCGCATGACAGGGATGATGATACGTCACTGTGACAGCAGGTCTGACCGAAGCCGTCACAGCTTCCATTGAATGAATCAATTGCACCATATCTTTGGTGCGGCCGGAGACGGCAACGGCTTTTTGCTGATGGCTCCCGGCTTCTGGAAAAAGCTGAGGATAGTGTTTTAAAAAGGATGCACAGCTGGAGCAGTCCGTGACAATCACATCCAGATCAGCAGCAGCAAGAATTGACAGGTTCCGACAGGCCAGTTTGCGCGCCGCTTTCACATCCCCATAGGACCAAGCCGGCAGACCGCAACAACAATTTTCCAGAACCCGTACGGACTTGCCAACTTTTTTTAAAAGCCGCAAGGTCGCCTGGCCAGCGTCCTGGCTGATAATATCAACGCCGCATCCGACAAAATAACCAATCCGCAACGATTGACCGCTGGCGCTGTTTGTGCCGGTTTTGATTTTATCCCGCAAGGGCCGGGCCGGAAATCGGTCTACAATCTGATGGGCATGCGCAAAATCGCGGCCAAAAATTTTCAACAATCCCAGGGCCTGCGCCAGATCGGCAATACCCGTATTTTTCCCCAGCGCCACCGCCCGTGCGGCCAGATGCAGCCGCCGTGGATAGGGCAAAAGATGGTCGAAAAGTAATCGATGAATGGATTTGCGACCGACTTTTTCGAGATACTGAGCCCGGGCCTTGATCATCAAATCGGAGGTGGGAATTGCCGGAAAACAATTGGCAGTGCAGGCTCCGCAGAGCAAACAATCAAAAAGGGGGGCTTCAATTTCCGGGCTCCATTCAAGACGCCCCTCGATAACGGCCCGCAAAAGGGCCAGGCGCCCGCGCGC
>JASFJF010000219.1:0-6790 GCA_050122255.1 Desulfobacterales bacterium | reverse complement strand
TCTATGGGAGTCAGCTCAGCCATAATGTAAGCTCCTTTCTTGGTTTATTGTTAAATTAAGCTTTAGGGTGGTTGTCAAAAAACATTCCAGCATTGAAAAGGTTTCTTTCAACCACTTAGCCGCAATTTTGTATTTCGGTACATTCAATCGGCAAGCGGAATAAATGTATTTTTGCGTCTATTCCGAAATGATCCCATATTCTTATCCGATTTGAACACTTCTTGAAAATCGTCTAAAAGATGATTTTTATGGAGATACGAGATGATTTTAATTTGAAATCTAAAACGACCATCTGAATTTGGATCTGCGATTCAGCAAGGTGTTTTAGGCATTTGGATGCGCCAGGAAAGGATCTTAAGGGGAATCTGTCAGGCGACAAATTCATATACCGGAACGTTTTTTCGACAACCCCTGTTAATGTTCTGCAAGACGCGCACCTATGTCGTTTTTGAGTATGACACCATAAGCCGCAATATGATAAGAATCGACCTTGTCAGCTTTAATCCTCGATTTCAATTCCTTTATCCCGGCAGGGGTCAAACGATATTTCGTATTTTTAGTTTTGTTCACCCATTTCTGTTTTATGAGGATTTCCATGACCTCATTAAATGATCTGGATAAGGTGTAACGATAACCGAAATTTCCATAGACCTTTCTTAAATGTTGCGGCACTTGCCCATCTGGCTCATTTTTTGACAGGCAATCTATCAACTCCGTTTTGCTCAGACCTTCGTTTTGATTTTCCCAAAAAAGAATCATCATATACCAGAGCGATTTGATGGCCTGAGACTTTTTAACATCTAACGACCAGTTTCTGATCTGGCTTAGAATTTCCTTGAGCGCGTGGGCATCAATGGTATCGCCGGGATAGGTTCGAACATAAAATGACGTTTCAATATTCAGAAGCTTAAATGTTTTCTGCTTTATTTTTTCAACATCAGGGTCATAATTCAGATAGTCATAGGCAATCGAGTACGGTTCAAAGCCGTTATTTTTATCTTGTTTTAACAGGGGGGACGGAATTTTTTTCAGGTTATCCCTGGCAGCCAGCAGTTTATGGATATCCGATCCATACAAGGGATAGGTGTACAGGTGGACGTGAACCGTTGACTCCCCGTTTTTAATACACCCCAGCGCCAGGGTCGATGTAATGCCGACATCATCGATCGTTGACTCCGGCGAAAATAACTGAACGCTTAATCTGGGTTGGATTTTTGCTTTTGCCAGCAGCGCTATGGAGGTGTTCATTTCCGGAATGGTGCAGCCCCTTCGCATGCGCCGTGAAAGTTCATCGGTCATTGCGTCTGCGCCGATAAAGGCCGTCCGAATATTGGCTTCCGCCATTTGACCGACGAGTTTCTCGGTCAAGCCTTTGGGCCTCAGGAAACAGGAATATCTGATTTTGCGTCCGGCTTTTTCACTTAAAGTTTTCAAATAGTGGCAAATTTTAATCGCCCATTCTGGATTGATATTAAAAGTATCATCCCAGATATCGACATATTTAACCTGGGGATTTTTATTTAAAAACCGGCTCAGATCGTCTACGAAAAAATCACTTTGAACCGCACAGTGAAAATGGTTCCCGAACTGACTGGCAATCGCACAGAATAAACATCCTCCGCGGGATTTTTTGGCCCAGACACAGGCTCTTTGCAAAGTCACCGCAACAGACTTCTCGCCATATTTCACATAGGAAAAAATATCTTTTTCCGATAAATCTTCAGCGTCAAAATCAGTGGCAATCAGCGCCTTTCTTGGTGGCAGCCAAAAGACAATATTGGGGATTTCGAGCAATTGTTTCAGGAAATCCCGATCCCAGTTGTTGGTCAATGTGCGGTTGTCCAGCAAGGGTAAAAGGTCGGGTAACACTTTTTCAGCGGCCCCCCTGACGATGAAATCGGGAGCGACGTCGACCACTTCATTCACAAAAGTTGAGAATCTAAAATCCATCAGGTTTTTATAGTTGTTGGAAGCCTCATTGCCGCCCAGGATAATGGGGGCCTCAGATATGGTTCTCAAACAATGAACGACCTTTGGCAGCATAAACCAGTTAACCGTATAAGGGGCTGAAATTAGGTTGACATCCGCATCCGGCAACTTTGCCTTTTTAAAAAATTCGGCTAAAAAATCATACCCCACCAGATTGATTTCTTCTAATGGGAAAAAAATACAATCGGACCCGATGGCTTCACCACAGATGGGTTCGTACGCCAAGTCCTCAACAATCCTTTTCAGTGCTGAATAGGCTAAGCTCGTCTGCCGGGTAAGGGTGATGATGCCAATTTTTTTATTTTTACTCATGTCGTGATGTTGCGGTTTGCAGTGCAATGGTTGATCTTTATAACTCCGGATCAACCAACCCAAGCTGGATGGCAAAATGGACCAGTTTGACTGGCGAATAGATTCCGAGTTTTTCCATAATCTTGGCCCGATGAGACTTGACTGTACTGATGCTGACGCAGAGCATATCAGCAATTTGCCGGGTGGAATGTCCTTCGGCAATCAGTTGGAAAACCTCCCTTTCCCGATTGGAAAGTTTTTTATAACGCTCTGCACTGGCGGTTCCTTTGCGCGGAGATCGGTAGGCGTCCACGACCACTTTGGAAATTGAGGGGCTTAAAAAGGTCTCGTTTTTCATGGCAGCATAAATCGCATTGATAATATCCCGGCCGCTGGAATCTTTGAGAAGGTAGCCGGACACACCACTTTCTAAAAGTTCATGGATATAATGTTCATGGGAATACATTGACAGAATCAAGACTTTCGCTTTGGGAAGTTTCTTCTTAATCCGTTTGACGGCCTCAATACCGTTCATCTGCGGCATGGCAATATCCATAATGATGATATCGGGTTTCAACTCCAGCGTTTTGTCCACCGCTGCCCTGCCATTGTCCGCCTGGCCGATGACCTTCAAATCTGGCTGGTCGTTTAGCAAACTCGCCAAGCCCTGGCGAACAATGGTATGATCATCTGCGATGAGTATACGTACTGTATTAGCCATGGCTCAATGACTCTGCATAGGGTATCTCAATCCGGATTCGGGTGCCTTCGCCTGGTTGGCTGCGCAACTGGAATGTCCCTCCCAGAAGCGATGTCCGCTCGCGCATACCCAGCAGCCCCAGGCTGCGTTGATCTTTACCAATGATCTGGGTGTCAAAACCGATACCGTCATCTTCTGCCCGGAAGATGATCTTGGGATAGCTTTTGATAATCGAAAGGCGGAAGTTGCTCGAACCGGAATGCTTGAGGGTATTGGTCAGCGCTTCCTGGCTGAAACGATAGAAAACGGTTTCCATGTCCGCATTCAGGCGGTGATCAAATCCCACCATACTAAACTCGACATTGAACCCGGTATGATTTTTGATTTCTTTAAAATAAAGATCCAGCGCCGGTTCAAGACCCAGGTCACTTAACAGGGTCGGGTGCAGGTGGTATGAGAGGTGTCTGATTTCCGATGAGGTTCGTCGCACCATCTTTATGATGTCACCAATTTCTCTGCTGAGCGCTTTTTCTTGCGCTGGCACATTTTGTTCCAATCGTTCCAGAGCCAGTTTCACGGCCGTCAGAGATTGACCGGATTCATCATGCAGCTCGCGAGCTATCCGGCGGCGCTCTTCCTCCTGGCTCTGAAATAATTTTCCGGTCAGCTGCCTTAGCTCCTGGCGATGGCGACGAATGGTCTCCCGCATCTGGGCATTTACAATGGCGCCCCCTAAAAAGTTGCCCAGAGAACCCATCAGATGGAACTCATATTGATTCATTTTACGGGATGGCGGAATATCAAATCCCAAAAATCCCACCCCTTTGCCTTTGAAAGTAATCAGAAAACAGGTCAGCCAGGGAGTAAATTCTTGCCCATTCGTTTTAAACCGTGTTTTGAAGGTCGGAAAAATGGGCTCCGGCTTTAAAACCATCTCATCTTCGAGGAGGGCTTTGTTCAGCAAGGGATCTTTGAAAACAACCTCCTGGGGTTCATGAAGGTCTTCAACTTGAAAGCCAGATTCGGCAATGACCTCGGTCTCTTCCCGTTCGCGATCGATCAGAAAAATGGCCCCCCGACTGAGTTCTAAAACCGTCAGTATGTTCTTGAGCGCCTTGCGTAAAATGAGGTTTAGCGCCATATTGTAATTTAATGCCACGGCAATACTGTTTAGAATCGAAAGTTCCCGGTAACGCTGTTGAAGCGCTTCTTCAGTGCGCTTGCGATGGGTAATGTCTTTGATAATCCCTTCGAACTCGACGTCGCCGGTTTCAGGGTTTTCATACCGCCGGCTGGAAATCAGGGCATGAATCGGAGTGCCCTCGCGTTTTTTAAATTCGACTTCATAGTCTTTTACCTGGCCCCTCCGGTTTATGGTCTCCAGGAATTTTTGTCTATCTAAAGCATTGCGGTACAGGTCCTGGGCCGACCACGTTTTCAGCATTTCTTCTTTGGAGGAGAAATTCAGCATATCAACGCCGGCTTGATTAATATCCAGTATCTGACCCTTTTGGTTGGTGGTATAGATCATATCGTGGCTGCCCTCAAAGATGCGGCGATATTTTTTTTCACGTCTGATGACCTCTTCCTGAAGCCTCTTCAGCTCAGAGATATCTTTAAATATTTCAAGACCACCGGTAACGCGTCCCCCGGCGTCCCGAAACGCCGATGTCGAACAAATAATGGGTATATTTTTGCCCTCGATGTTGATAATCTCATACTCGCGATTGTGGATATCGCGACCCACTGCGCTGGCGTGCTTAAGGGCGCAATCTGACTCACAGATTGAGTTTTTGAATACATCTTTGCAATACATCCCCACCGCATCATATGCTGTAAAACCGGTAATTTTTTCAGCAGCCGGGTTGAAGTAAGTAATGCGCCATTCATGGTCGGTGGTGAACAACCCATCCGGAATGCGGTTCAGAATTTCTACAAAGCTTTCTTCCTTTTGGTACAGATGTTCCAGGGCTTTGGCATTGTACTTGTGGATTTGATCGGAAATAAAATAACTCCAGCCACTGGGGTGAATCTCCCCCTGTTCCTTAAAATATGAGCAAGACAGACATGCGGAGAGCTTCTGAAAAAAATCTTCCTGGATAAAGTTGGTGCAATGCGTTTTAGGGATCAGCCAGCACTCGGTGGTCTGCTTACCATGCACAGGGCACAGTACTTTGTAACAGGACATCAGTGCCCAACACGGTTGGTCTTTAGCCTTGCTCTTGGTTTTAAGCGTCAGGTCGATGAGATGATTTTCTAGCAATAAATTCACAATATGCATCTCCTTTGGCCCGGCAGAAAGTTTCAGCTGCCGAAAAAACGTATAGCCCTTCAGGATAGTCGCCGCCATAAATCAGGTCCATGAAGGCGCCGGTAACCCCTCTGAGCATATAGCACTTTTCTGACTTTGCATGTCCATATTCTTCCAGGAAACCACTGGCCTCATAAGAGTCACTTGCGCGCAGGATAAGTTTTTCATCCGGCACAAGCTCCTCAACGACCAGGTCGCCCCAGCCAAAAGCCACCGCCACCGCCACAAATCCCGAAATCTGATCTTCTTTACTTTCAATCATGGGAGCGACAACTTGCTCCCATTCCCAGGAATCGCGGATACCTTGGAAAGTGGCATAGCCGCACTCCTGAGCCGCCTCAATCAAAAGCGCCCTGGCTTCGGCCTCACGCTGTTTGCCCATTTTGATTTCAAAGTCAAAGCTCAGGCGATTGTAATAATTTACCGAAAATAACGAGAGATAAACACCAAAAAGGGGAATGATTCCCTTTGATTCCCTGATCTTGCTGCCTTCCATGACCGCATGGATAATCTTGGTCACATCAATTGCCACTTAACGCTCCTTAACATGAAAAACACAGGCCTCATCCCGCTGCATTTTGCACTCATTCTCTTCTACGGCATAATATCCAAGGGGACGCTGGTAAATCACCTCCAGGGTCCCGGCGATCCATCCCCGGCTAAAATGACACCCCGGTGTATCGCGTCGCCCGTGTTTGGCCAGCCACCCGGTAACATGATGGCCGGAAGTGCTTACGATGTACGCCGAATTGGGCCTGACCTTTTTGAAGTGTATAATCCCCAATCCGCAATTCTGGTACAGCAGGGCAGCCATTTCCAGCTTCGACTTAAGGGTTCTGATTTTCTTGTACTGGTTAAGCAGATGCCGGAGCGCGTGATAATTGGCCTCCTCAACCGAACGGTACAGAAGCTCAACACCCTGATCGCCCAGGGTCTCTTCCAGCGTTTTCTGTAAATTGATATTATAGTGATGGCAGTGCATGGCTATGGGTTGTCCGGAGATGACAACCCGGTGTCCATCCCGGTTCAGTTCACTTTGCCAGTCAAAAATGGCCATCTGCCACCTTAATGCGAGGTAACGAAAGATTGAATCATATTATATCACGATGATTTCAGGCACGGCCTTCGTATTGGATCAGCATTATTGAAATATTCCTCAGCTCGTACCAAATCCTTGTCTGAAATTATTTCTAACACTGAAAATGTAAATCAGCAAGCCGATTTTCATCCAAATTAAAAGCAGCCTTATGCGTTCATATATACGAATATACGTAATATTCAAAAGGGTTACTTACGATGGAAAATGTGATCTGTTTTCTAAGTATGAAAAATCTGAGTACTGCTCGAAAATAACACGCAGATAATGGTTGAAAGGGGCGATGATATTAAGCAATCTTCGCCCCACTCAAGAAGGTATGCAAATGAGGATCACAAACGTCTAAATTCAGACGCCTACATTTTTTCCAATTCACTGGGTTTATCCCAGGCCACTTTAAGCT
>JASFJF010000218.1:0-6797 GCA_050122255.1 Desulfobacterales bacterium | reverse complement strand
GCCGAGCTTAAGACCGAAGGGGCGACAACAATTCTGGCCGGGCCCCAGGCAGACGTTGATTTTATCGGCGAAAAAGGCTGGCAGGATCATCCCCATCGTTTTAAGGGCTTGGGAAAGTACTTTAGCTATGCTCTGCAGGGACCGGCGGAGCAGTTGATTCCGCTGCTCAACCATCTGGACATAAATGACCCATCTTCCACTCCCGGATTACTGACGGTCGAAGCAGATGGAACGGTCAGGAAAAATGCGCCGAAAGCATGGGATCCCGGGCATCTGGGAAAAGTCCGCTGGGATAATATCTACCGTCTCGCGAAAGACGGGCTAGCACCCTTGACGATCAAGACGGGCCAGGTTTTGCAGCACATTGGCTGCCCGCATGCAGCCCGTAACACAGAGCATCGCATTGACTACCCGACTTCTATCAGCGTCGGGCAGGCAAAAACGATTGAAATTCGCCTGCGGGGATGCAGTTTTTGTGATGTGGCGGTGGACAAAGGATTTCACAGCAGGCTGGACACTGAAACGGTGATTGAGCAAATCCGTTGTTTGCCGGAATCCCCGGATGGCAGAAAAATACCCTTTGAGCTCATCAACGAATATCCGCTGCCGATTCTGCTTGATTTGCTCGAAGCGGCCCATTTGTGCAACATCGGACTATCCCAAATCCATCTCACCCTGAGAGCCGATGGACTTATTTCCGGAATTCAACATATTAAATCGTTGCTGGCGCTTGCCGCCCATCGCGGCATTTTCGTATTGCTCGGTTCAATCGGCTTTGAATCATTTGATAACCGCATCCTGCGAAATCTGAACAAGGGGCTGAGCGTTTCCCAAAACCTGCAGGCCATTCGCCTGATGCGGGATCTCAAAACAGAATTTGGAGACACGTTTGGATATTCAAGCAGGGAAGGGGCCAATCACGGATTAATCCACCCCACCGCCTGGGATACTGATGAGACCGCAGCGGAAAATCAAAAAACAATCTCCCTCTATGGCCTGCAAAACGATATCCTGCCGTCCCACAGCACCCCCCTTGTCATCCACCACGCCTCTGCACTAGGCGATTGGATCCGGGAAATCGAACAACGAGAAGGCCTCCAGTGGCCCCGATACGGGTCTGTTATCGGATGGTGGGACATCCCGCTTCGAAATTGAGCGCAATCGTTCAAACCGATTGAATGCGAGAGTGGTTGGCGCTTTGATTCTCTCGCTTGAAAGCGATGCTTGACTTTGATATTAAATTTAGCACAGAACACCAAAACTTTTTTGGGAAATAGATCCGAATTAGAAGGGGACATTGCATGAAAAACAAGTATGACGCGGTTATTATCGGTGCGGGGGTTATCGGGTGTTGCGTCGCCTTTGAATTGACCAAACTGGGCTACAGGACGTTGAATGTCGATAAGCTCGCTGATGCTGGCATGGGGTCCACGAGTGGTTCCTGTGCCGTAATCCGCTTCCATTACTCCACGACCGAAGGCGTGGCGCTGGCTCGAGAAGGCTATTTCTATTGGCTGGATTGGCCCAGATACCTCGAAGTAAAAGATCCCGATGGCATGGCCACGTATCGCAATACCGGAGCGCTGGTGTTCAAGACCCCGATTAACGAGAACCTCAGCCGGGTGAAAGCGGCTCTTGACGAATTTGGCGTTGGATATTTAGACCTGCAGCCCGAGGAGATCGAGCGCTACCTGCCAAATGTGAATCTGGCCAGTTACTTTCCTCAAAAATGGATCGATGATCCCCAATTCGGTGAACCCACCGCTGCAAGGATCCCCGGTGCTCTTTGGGTCCCTGAGTCCGGGTATATCTCAGATCCTAAGCTGTCGACCCATAATGTCATGGTCGCAGCAAAGGCCAAAGGAGCTGACTTCCTTTACAATGTGGAAGTTACTGGAATATTAAAGAAGCAGGAGCATACGGCCGGTGTCAAACTGAATGATGGCAGTGAAATTGAAGCACCGGTTGTCGTGAACGTCGCTGGGCCACATTCTTATTTGATCAATCAAATGGCCGGGGTTGAAGATTCGATGAAGATCAAAACACGGCCGATGAAGCAGGAGGTGGCACACGTACCTGCACCTGATGGCATCAACTGGGAAAGGGACGGTGTTATCACATCCGATGGCGACATCGGTTGCTACTCACGCCCGGAGATCGGCAATAATTTTCTGATCGGCAGCGAAGATCCCGAATGTGATCCCCGGCTGTGGGTGGACAATCCGGACGACTACGACACCAATTTCACCGACCAGTTCAGGTGTATGGTCATGCGCGAAGGCATGCGGATTAGCGACTTGGCTGTCCCCAACCAGTACAAGGGCGTGGTCGAACTCTATGATTGCAGCGATGACTGGCTTCCGATTTACGACAAGTCCGATCTGCCCGGATTTTATCTGGCTATCGGCACCAGCGGTAACCAATATAAAAATGCGCCGGTTGCTGGAGTTATGATGGCCGCGCTGATCGATGCCTGCGAGAAAGGGCGCGATCATGATGCCGATCCTTTGCAATTTTATATGAAATACATGCGGCGCAACCTAAACGTGGGTTTTTTCAGCAGGAATCGTGAAATCAATACCGATTCCAGTTTTTCGGTCATTGGGTGACGGGTACAACCAGCGAAAATGTCTAATCTTATTTTCAATTCCAGCTTATTGCAAAATTTTATAAATTCTTTTATGTGTAGAAAAAAACAAACCTTTAAATCATTATAACTATTTAATATAATTTATTATATTATTAAATATTCCGATTGACATTTAATTATTAATATTCTATTCATTTTTATTATCGCTGTTCAATCTTCTTGAATTTCAAATCTCCTGCGATATATCAAAACCGACTCATTCCCTTTGGAACAGCGCTCACCACATGATTCTGAAAATTAAATTTTTTGAACAAATTGCGTCTACACTTTCAGAAAGGGGTAGAAGGTATTACATGGTTTCAACGTCTGATTACCGTAAAAACAGTCGCTAGATGCATTACTTTATCGTTGCGCTACTTTGATCAGCATTCGGGATTTCTAACGCTCATATACAAATTTAGCGCAGGTGGATCGCATTTTGAGATAAATGTCGAAACCCAAAAAATAAGAGCGCCAATATGGATACCATCGCAATGCTCGTCATTATTTCTTACCTGGTTATTAGCGGTCTAATGTCGATTGGTATCTTTACAGGGCTTTTGTTGAAATGGTTAGGAAAAATACTTGATTAAAGAGGACATGCAAAATGACAAAATTAGCTTTCGGCCTGAAATGTCCATATTGTAAATATATTAAAAAGATAAGAATCAAGCGCAGATCATGGATGAGACTCATACCCTGGGCAAAATACTATCATTGTGGTTGGTGTGGCTGTAGTTTTTTTTCGATCTTAAATGGAATTACGGTTCGATTATGATGAGCAATTATTAAAATTTATAAACGATTAATTTTTGCTATAGCTTTACGAACACCTAAATATCTATAACATCCAAACATTTTCACACAGAACCAGAAGTGAATTTTCCGATATGCTCCCCATAAGATAGCAGATTTTTTGTACGATCCAAAGCTTTTCAATGCCATAAAACTGTTCTGATAGCCTAGCAGATTGTATACATTTGATATCCTATTCCTCACTCGCGCAAAGGCTATATGCCCATGGCCGAGTTTGGACCTATTCTTGGATATTTTTATTTCAGCATTGGAATGAACAACTTAGCATTTTTTCATCCCTCGATCTTGATAAACATGAAATCCGCATTCCCAAATCATGTGGTGTAGCTGGATGGGTTTTTGTAAACCGTCAAGCGGCAGTCGTTAATAATGCTTATGAAGACAGCCGCTTTTGTAAAGAGGTAGATGAATTGACAGGTTTTCACACGCGCAATTTGGTCTGTACGCCTTTACTCGACCCCAAAAATCATTGTTTAGGGACCATGCAATCCTTAAACAAGAAAACAGGCGACTTTACAACCGACGATATGGAATTATTGAACCTGGCCGCCCGTATGGTGACTGTTGCAATTAATAACAGCAAGTATTATAATCAGCTTTTAGTTACAAACAAAGCCCGCATAAGATTTATAAAACAGATTACTGACAACATTAAACATATTGCTTTAACATAAAAGTCAGAAGACGAAAGCCCATCTCAAAAATAGTAGATCGCGCTCCCCGCATGAATGCGGGACCTTCCACTTGATTTTAGGTCTAACCAACATGTTATATTTGAATTCTGTTGTTTTGCTACACTGCCTTAACTCTGAGTTCGCACGCTGAAGTCGCTGACATTTCATTCCGCTGTCAATTTGAGAAAAACGCCCCTCAATTACTTTTTTTACGCCAGTAAGATGCGTGCATTTTTTTTGCGGGTTTTGTCGATCTTCTTTTTTTCCCCCCAGCGCTTAAAGAGGTCATGCTTGATGCCTATATAGTCAAATATTTTGCCGATGGTCTGATCAATGATATCTTCGAGCGTCTTGGGCTGGTGGTAAAATGAAGGCACCGGGGGCAGCAGGTGAGCGCCCATTTCAGCTGCCTGGGTCATCAGGCGCAAGTGCCCGACATGCAGGGGCGTTTCCCTGATCACCAACACCAGTTTGCGCTTTTCTTTCAAAGTAACATCCGCTGCCCGGACGAGCAGGTTATCGTTATAGGAATTGGCAATGCCCGAAAGCGATTTAATGGTGCAGGGCACCACCACCATACCTTCTGTTAAAAAAGACCCGCTCGACAGGGATGCAGCCATGTCCTTGTGGTCGTAGACAAAATCTGCCATGGCTTCGACGGCATCGGGACGGTGGTCGGTCTCGATTTCAATGTTTAACCGGCCGGCCTTGGAGATAACCAAATGGGTTTCAAAATCGGTTTCTCTGAGCAATTCCAGCAAGCGAACGCCATAGGTGACCCCGCTGGCACCGGATATGCCGACAACAATTCGTTTAGTCATAAATCTGTCCTTTGAGTGGGTCAATGGTTTTCAAAGAGAGTGCTTACCAATAGCGGTTTCTTTGGTTGTCTATCGTAACGAACAGACACTGTTTTAATTTAACCGAAAGGCATCATAGTTATATCCGGCCGGGTCGGATAAATATGAGTCTGCGATTGTCTGCGCATATCTGCGTTTATAAGATCAAGCGCATTGAATTCTGCGCCAATGCCGGTCTATTTTTTGACTGATGGAAATTCGACCACGCAACGCGCCATGATCTTATCAACCAGAATTTCGCTGTGCCGGATTATCTGCTGGATGGCTTCCGGCGATAGATTGTCCCAATGAATCCCGGCTGTGACAACGACCTGAGTTTCCAGCGTCGCGGCCAGAATTTCGGCCGTGGCCTTGACCAATTCATCTTCCTTGTGTCCCACCAGGCATATAACTGACGCAGTGGCACTCGTTAATGTAGGATCCCTCAGGCTCGGCCTGGGTTGGGCTACTGCCACAGCACCGATATGCGGCCGTTCTCCACCCCAGAGGGCTACCAGAACATCAGCACCGATGAATCTGACACTGGCGCAAAGATTGTAGTCATCTTCCTCGGTGTGGACGATAAATTCCTGGCTTTCCATTTAAAATATCTCCAATGCGGCCGTGATAATTGCCAGCGCGAAAACCTCATCTTCCATATTGGCCGAAATTTCAATCATACGGATATCGGGTTTCAGCAGTTGGCGCAGCGTTTCAACAAATATCCGGTCTTCTTGCGGGTCGTAAGTCGGATTTTGCGGGCTATCCACTGAAGACCATCCATTTTGCGGTATGACGACGCTGACCGGACCGGTGGCTTTGTTGAGTTTGTCGGCAAAAGCGCCGGCAACTTGCTTGAGTTCATTTCTGGATAAACGGATCCAGGTTCTGAATTTATCCAGATCATACTTGCGGCGCTCATGATATTCCGGCTTATATTTTGATTTGGCCGGTGTCATGTGATTGACACTGCAGGTTGATATGATCTGGGAGATACCGGCCTTACCGGCTGTTTCCATGCGGTGCGGGCCGGCATCGCGCATAAATCCATACAGATGCTCGCCGACGCCACCCGGGGCCAGGTCAACCACACCCTGAAAAAAACCATTGGCAATCATATCTTCCATGGCCCGGTCGCCAATGCCGGCAGCTGAGAATCCGATGACCTGGAACCCTTTATCCTCCAAACCGGCGCGAACAGCGCTGGCACATTTTTCACAAGGACCCAGCATGGTCAAAGCAATCGCTTTGCCGTCACCGGTTTTGGCAGATGTGATTTTGCCCAGCACCATCCCGGCCAGGGCTTGGGCGGCGCGATCCATCACATTTTTAAGTAAATTGCTGACTCCGGAAATTTCAATTACCGAATGGAAAAGGGCAATATCACCGGTCCCGATATAACGCGTGGCTAGCCCCGGCAGGGCAGCTGTAGAAGAAATCATCACTTTGGGTATGCCAAAAGGCAGCGCTCGCATCACCTCGGTGGCCATCAACGTACCGGTCGAGCCGCCGATGGCAATCACGCCGTCCAATTTGTCTTGGGAAAGCAGGTCTATTGCAATGCTTGAGGCACCTGCCATCGTAATATTGGTGATTTTTGAACGGTTACGTGAGTTGCAGATTTCTTTAAAACTGCTGCCGCCAGCCGCCGCGACACGCTCCGGTGCGATGTCGGCGCTAAATGGTGCATCATCCCGCATGGAGATATCCATCAAAAGCGTTTCGAGACTGAGTTCTTTTAGCTTATCAACCAGATATTGGGTTTCCAACCCCTTGGTATCCAGAGTTGAAATGATCAATACTGTTTTTTCCATCATTTCTTATTGTTTGGCTCACGCA
>JASFJF010000217.1:0-6798 GCA_050122255.1 Desulfobacterales bacterium | reverse complement strand
CCCCGCCGGACAGCAATGAACTGATCTTGGCTTCACGAATATTTTTAACCAGCAGGGCCCCATCCTTGAGGTAGGAAACCATGTAGATCACATCCGGCGGATTCTCTTTCAAGCGCCCCACGATTCTTTTAAAGTAATCTGGCTTGAGCCGTTCCTTGTGGTAGGGCTCGATGGCACGCAGCTCGATGTCATTTCCCCGGCAGAACCACATCATCCGCATGGCACCGCTGGTGCCGTAAGGGCTGTTTTCATAAACGATGGCCATGGATTTGGGCTTGATGTTATTCATGAAAAAATCCTCAAGCCCCGTGGTGTAACCTTGGGCAGGCGGGTTCAGACGATAGACGTTTTTCCATTTTCTTTGCGTAATGCGGTCGTCGGCAGCGGTACACACCAGCAAGGGCCGATCCAGTTTATCGGCCATTCTGGCCATGAAAATGGTGTTGCTGCTTTGATAGCCGCCCACCAGCATAACCGCTCCACTTTTTTCGACCAGCTCTACGATCGCGTTTTCACCGGGTTTGGGCTTGCCCTGATCATTGGCGTACACCAGTTTGATGGGGCGGCCCTTGATTCCGCCCGCCTTATTGATCGATTCAAGGGCCATTTCAAAGGAATTTTTCATCATCGTCGCATACGTATACGCTTCTGAATGCGGAATGCCGATGACCAATGGTTCAGTTGCAGAAACAGTCGGCGGAACAGTTAAATTAGCAGCAAATGCGGATAGGATGACGAGACAAAATAAAAGCTTACGTGTTGGTTTCATGATCCACCTCCCATCACGGCCGAAAAGGCAACTAGAAGCGATCTCAAAAATGTCTTTTGGCCCAATATCTTTGTTGGTGCCTCGTTTTAAATCCTCGACATACATCAGTATGCCTCCGGTTTAAAACTCGGCTCCGCCGCAATCTTGACCCAAGATCCTATTTTTGAGATCGCTTCCAATAGATCAGTGGAAAAACATCATTACGGTTGACCCTGTCAGGACGGCTAATTTCCTTCAACAGCAGCCACCGCTATCACAAAAGCAAAATAGCCTTTGAACGAAAGTGATCCTAACCGCTGTCATTCGACAAAAGGGGCGAGGTGGGTATCGAGGCTATTCAGCGCAGAAAGGGCCATTTGCAACAATACGATGTTCATACCTACAAATAAGCGCAAGAGCTGTCAATTAGACGATTTCTGATTTTGATGTCAGAAAATTTCTGACATGAAAACAGATCGGCTAAGATCAATTTGCAACAGAAACGCTTCGATAATTTTTACTAGCTAATTCAGATACATAAAACTTGATCTTCAGGTGCACTTTTTTTTAAACCATTTGCTATCGAAATTCGGTTGGTGTAAATATAACATCGTCAGTCGTACCGATGGGACCGATCAGGCAATTGCCGAAAATGGCTCTATCGGCTTTTGTGTCCGGAATTTCGAATAATGAAGCTTCGCATCATATTAATCGTTTTGTCATTGCTGGCGTTTTTATCGGCCTCCACAGGCGGGTATCTGTACTATTTCTCTTTGAAAGAATCCGCCCTAAAAGAGGCCGAGCGGCAGGCGGATCTGCGCCTAAGAACCATTAAAAAAAACCTCAGCATCTTCCTTACTGAAAACGTCAAGCCCGTCAGAACCCTGGCCGGCATGCAATCACTCCGGCTGGCCCTGACCCAATCCAGTGTCGAAAACCTGGCGACCGCCAATACCACCCTTGACCATTTCAAGAAAACGCTGGCGGCCGATGTGTGTTATCTAATGGATCCCGCCGGCAATACGATTGCCTCGACCAATCGCGATGCACCCGATAGTTTTGTAGGCCAAAACTTTGCTTTTCGACCCTATTTCAAAGATGCCATTTCAGGTTACCCCAGCACTTATCTGGCCCTAGGAACAACATCCGGCAAACGCGGCGCCTATTATAGCCATCCCGTGTATGTGGAAAACGCATACGCCCCTGTCGGCATTGTGGTGATCAAAGCCTCAATTGAATTAATTGAAGGCCAGCTGGGGACCGAATTGGACGAAATTGTGCTGGTCAATGACCCCAATGGGGTTGTTTTTATTTCCAACCGTAAAGACTGGCTTTATCATCTGCTGTGGAAATACAATGAAAATAATATCCCTTTGATCGAACAATCCCTGCAGTTCGGCACCGGCCCCTGGAAGTGGACCGGGCTGGAATCCAGAGATGATCATATCCTGGACCGTGACGGCAATGCCTACCAGATCCAGGTGGTAGAACTGGGATCCAACTATCCGGGATGGAATGTGGTGCATCTGCGCAGACTGGATGCCATCACACAGGCCGTCATCGAGCCCTTGATAAGGACCACCGGTCCCATCGTGCTAACGCTATGCGTGCTGATCGGCATAGCGGTCGTCTTTCTATACCGTCAGGCCAGCCATGAAATTCGGCAGCGCAGATCAGCAGAAAATGCGCTGCGCAGCAGCGAGGAACGCTTTCGATCATTGTATCATCACACGCCGGCTATGTTGCACTCTATCGATCCGCAAGGCCGCCTGGTCAGTGTCAGTGCTTACTGGGCGGAGGTTATGGGTTACGGCCGCGATGAGGTCATCGGCCGCAAGCTCACCGACTTTTTTGCGCCGGGTTCCCGCGAATACGCTGAAACCACAGTCATTCCTGAATTTTTTAAAACCGGGTTCTGTCAGGATATCCCTTACCAGTTTGTCAAAAAAAATGGTGAAAAGATTGACGTCCTGCTTTCAGCCATTGCCGATCGCGATACCAACGGCAACATCGTACGATCTTTAGCCGTCTCAATTGATGTGTCCCAGCGAAATCGTGCCGAGGAGGCTTTAAAACAGGCCAAAGAAGAACTCCGTCTCTACTCCAGGGATCTTGAACGCCTGGTTCGCAAACAGACCGAGGAAATTACCAATATATTAACCTATACGCCAGCGGTCGTTTACATCAAGGATAAAGCCGGCCGTTACACACTGGTCAATACCCGCTACGAAGAGTTGTTCGCAGTCCGTAGCACCGAGATCCGCGGCAAAACCGATTATGATATTTTACCGCAAAAGGTCGCCGATCAATTCCGCGCCAGCGATGTGCAGGTTTTAAAAGAAGCGCGCTCTTTGCAGCTCGAAGAGCATATCCAGCAATCAGACGGATGGCACACCTATCTGGCCGTTAAATTTCCGATTTTTGATGAATCCGGTGCTATCAGCGGCGTGTGTGGGATCTTAAACGATATAACCGCCGTCAAAAAAGCCCAAACCCAGTTGCGCCGGCTTTCCGGTAGCATTATGGCCAATCAGGAAAAGGAGCGCTCCGCCATCGCGCGGGAGCTGCACGATGAACTGGGTCAGGTGCTGACCGCGTTGCGAATGGATTCGGTCTGGATGCATGAGCGCTTAAAAAAAGCGGACCCTGAAGCGGCCGAGCGCGCCTTGACAATGTGCAGGCTGATCGATAAGAACATCGAGGATGTTCGCGGTATGGCCTTTCGCCTTCGACCCGGCGTTCTCGACGACCTGGGTCTGGTGGATGCGCTGGAGTCGTATACGGCTGATTTTGAAAAGCGCACCGAAATTGCGTGTGTATTCGAACATAACGATATACCCTATTTGGACGAAACTGTCTCAACCGCTGCCTATCGAATTGCTCAGGAAGCGTTGACCAATGTTGCCCGGCATGCTGCGGCCAGCCACGTCGAGGTGGCCCTCAAAACCCAAAACGGTTTTTTGACCCTGGCCGTAGTCGACGATGGTCGGGGCTTTGATGCGCTGCATCTGTCTGACTCCGAAGGACTGGGAGTGGCTGGCATGCGCGAACGGGCCACACTGGTAGGGGGTTCTCTGGATGTTCAGTCACAACCCCAAAAAGGAACAAGAGTGTCCTTTCAAGTGCCCATCGATGGGCAACTTGGCAGTCGGAGCGTGTAACCTTCAAAATATGGTCATCTCTAAGGTTTCAGGTGTCAGGTGTCAGCAAAAAAATGATAGAGTGCAGGCGTCATCCAGTCGTCATCCTGACACTTGAAACCTGACGCCTGAACACTGGCAACCTGAAACCATCATGACAAAGACTTTTGACACGCTCCTGGGAGATGGGAATTGATAAGAGTACTACTGGCAGATGACCACAGTATTGTGCGCGCCGGACTGCGTCGCATAGTCGAAGAAAGCGGGGACATGCAGGTCGTCGCTGAAGCCGACGAGGGCCGTCAAGCTATACAGCTGGTCCAGCAGAAAGATCCAGATGTGGCTGTTATCGATATATCCATGCCCGGACTGGACGGTTTGGAAGTGATCAGCCAGTTACAAACCCGCCACCCGAATTTGCCAATTTTAGTGCTGACCATGCACGAAGAGGGGCAATATGTCGTTCGTGCCATTCAGGCCGGGGCTATGGGTTACCTCACCAAACAATCAGCACCGGAGCAACTGGTAACGGCGATTCGCAAAATCCATGAAGGCCAACGCTACATTACTGATGAGGCGGCCGAAGCGCTGGCGTTGCGAGTGGCAAAAGGGTCGGATGGCAAATCCCCCCTGGATTCCTTGTCCATGCGGGAATTGCAGGTATTACGCCGCCTGGCCATGGGACAGACCAACCGTGAAATCGCCCGCGCCTATCATATCAGCATCAAAACGGTAGATACCTATCGAGCACGCCTGCTCAAAAAGCTCGGATTACGTAACAACGCGGAGCTATCTCGCTTTGCCATGCAAAATCAATTAATCGAGCCCTGATTCCGGCCAGGCTTTTTTAGCAGTCGTTGTGCCACCTTAAGATTTCAGTGAGAGGGGAATTAGCGTGGTGAAAAAGGCAGCAATTGCAGTCTGTTTTATAAGCTTATGCGGTGAAATCATGCTTTCCAAAGCGTTGGCCGCTGACCCAATTAAGATAGGCGTATTGTTGCCGCTTTCCGGCCGCAACGCCGCGATCGGGCAGATTCAAAAAAACGCAGTTTTGATGGCCGCAGCTGAAATCAATGCCCGCGGAGGCGCTAAAGACCGTAAGATTGAACCCGTTCTGGCAGACACAAAAGGCACCCCGGATGGGGGGCGGGCCGCTATCAGAAAATTAATCCAAACAGATAACGTCCCGGTCATCGGTGGTGGCGTTTCAAGTTCGGCAATCTGGGCGGCTGCCATCATCGCCCAGCAGGGCCGGGTACCGTTTGTCGTCACCAGCGCCGTAGCAGATAAAATTACCGAGCAGGGCTGGGAATATGTTTTCAGGCTAAACCAACCTCTCAGTGAGCACCTGGAAGCGCTGGCCACGTTTTTATCAACAACAGCGGCCGATATAAAAACAGTTGCAATCGTACATGCCGCAGCCCTCAGAAGCTCTGCTGCAGCCCGGCGTTTTTTTAAAAGGTCTGCTTTACTGAACCTGCAGCTAGTCATCAGGGAGCGGTTTGAAACCGGTGCCGATAATTTATCAGAAATGCTGGCCCGTGTTCAGGCCAAAAATCCGAATTTAATTTATGCTATCTCAGACAATGCCGACAGCGCCGCCTTGCTGGTGCGTCAAGCCAGGCAGCTCAAACTGAACCCGAAACTTTTCGTTGGCGAGGGAAATGGCTTTGGTCAAACCGATTTTGTTTCACAGGCCGCAGAGGCGTCCCTTCATGTTGTCGGCACTGCCTTATGGTCCCCGTTGGTGCCGCACCGCGGCGCGGCCGCATTCAATCAAAAATTTATAGACCGGTACAAGAGCCCGCCCGGGCGTCACGGGGCTGAAGCCTATGCCGGGGTGATGGTAATTGCCGACGCCCTCAACCGCGCGCGGCAATTGACGCCGGCGGCTGTTCGCATTGCCTTGTCCCGCACGGACATGATGACGCTGCTGGGGCCCATTGAATTTATAGCCTATGACAACAAAAGCCAGCAGAACAAGCTGCCGACATATCTGGTGCAGTGGATCGACACAAAGCAGGAAGTCATTTGGCCTAAAGAATTTGCAACTCATAAGCCGATTTATCCCCTGCCTCAATAAAGGGTTGCTGGTTTCGGCGACTTGCTGCTGGCCAATGACAGCTGGCTGCTGGCATTCATAGACCAGCTGATTGAAATCCTTAACCAATATTCCGCTCATAATTAATTAAGGGGGCGGGCAGTTCTTCCATCCAACCCTGATAATAGCAGAATGAGTCAACGACCACCCGCACAGCGGGTGGCTTGGATTTTCCCGCCCAGGGCGGGAAAAGACAGGGGGCGAAGTGCCCCATGCGTTGCGGGTTAAATCGGGTGCCTCGCACCCGATTTGGAAAACCCAATTATCAGCAGCGAAAGCATGCATTGTCTGAAGGGATTAGGGAGGGTTTCGAAAAAACAGCGACAACCCCAAAGCCAACCAAGGGCACAAATTTATATTTAAACAAATGACCTGTGAAGAACAATCAAAGATTTGAAAGCAAACATCAGAGCAGACAAAAGCGAGAAGCAAATATCGCGCAGTGATACTATAGATCCTTTTTGAAAAACTCTCCAGTATCGGCAATTTCTCCTGGCTTTTTGCTGTATTCGGTGGGCTCGGTGCCTTCTTTAAAGCAGACAAACACCGTTTCTTTGGATTCGGGAATCGGCAGAAGCCCGGTTTCAGCGTCTATCTGAGTGAAGACGACACCTTGGGGCACCTCAAATATCTTAGGCGGCTTATCCGCCAGAATGCGCTGCATAAACCCCAACCAGATCGGGCTGGCGGCACGGGATCCGGTTTCGGATTTTCCCAGCGGCGCTTCATCATCAAATCCAACCCAGGTACCGGTAATATACCGCGCGGTGTATCCCATAAACCAGGCATCAAACAAATTGTTGGTCGTG
>JASFJF010000216.1:0-6802 GCA_050122255.1 Desulfobacterales bacterium | reverse complement strand
ATCGTGCACTGTCTGAATGCATTAGGGAGCGTTACGAAAGAACAGCCGAGAACCGCAAAAAATCCCATGGCTCGATGTTTATTGTACATTAAATCCATTATTTTATATTAAAGTGCTTTGAAAAAACGGGTTTTCAACCCGTTTTATCTCCAGGCTTTTTTGCGCTTCCACCGTTGATACCCCTTAACCGAAGCCTCCGACCGCACCCCCATATAAAACTCTTTAACATCCTTGTCTTCCATCAACTCTGCCGCATCACCTTTCATCACAAAACGGCCGTTTTCGATGACCAGCCCGACATCGGCAATCGATAGGGCCATGCGGGCATTTTGCTCAACCAATAAGATAGTGACGCCCTCGGCATTAATGGTCTCAATGATTTCAAAAATTTCTTTTACCAGAATGGGTGAAAGCCCCAGGGACGGTTCGTCTAAAAAAAGCAGCCGGGGCCGGCTCATCAGCGCCCGGCCGATGGCCAGCATTTGCTGTTCACCTCCGGACAGCGTTCCGGCCCACTGGTCGTGCCGCTCTTTGAGAACCGGAAAATAATTGTAAACGCGATCAAAGTCGTTGGCGATGTTGTGGCGATCTGTACGGGTATACGCCCCCATCAGCAAATTTTCTTTGACGCTCAGCTCTTCAAATACTTCGCGACCTTCGGGAACATAGGAGATCCCCAGACGCACGATCTTGTCGGTGTCTTTGCCATCGATGCGCTTGCCTTTGAATTCAATCGTACCTTTATCCGGTTGATCCTCAATCAGCCCCATGACCGTTTTGAGAACCGTCGATTTGCCTGAACCGTTTGTACCCAGGATGGCCGTGATGGTCCCTTCCTCAACGGTCAACGAGGCCCCCCGGATGGCATAGATCAGGTCGTAATAGGTTTCGATATTTTTTATTTCCAGCAAGGCGCTCATTCAATCGCTTTCAAGGTGATTTAGATTATAATCATCTCTTTGGAAACAACTATAGTTGATCACCTTTACAAGTTAGCCGGTTGAGCCAGTTAAGCCCGTTGAGCCCGTTGAGCCCGTAAAGAAAGGTAAGATGTCTGTTTTTATTTTTAACCGGCAAACGGGCTAGCGGGCAACGGGCTCAACCAGTATAGTTCGAGCATTTCGAATCGGATCACAACACAGCCATTATGCGTAAGATGCATTAATAAGACAGCTTCTAGTCTTCGCCAAGGTATGCCTTCAGCACCTCCGGATGCTTTTGGACCTCCGCCGGGGTGCCCTCTGTGATGATACTGCCAAAATTGATTGCCAGGATGCGATCGGAGATATCCATCACCATGGTCATATCATGTTCGATCAGTAATATCGTGATGCCCAGCTCATCCTGGATGTCTTTGACCCAGAAAATCATATCCTGCTTTTCTTCGGCATTCATGCCGGCGCAGGGCTCATCCAACAGCAACAATTGCGGCTTCAGCGCCAGAGCGCGCCCCAGCTCAATTTGCTTCTGGATGCCGTATGGCAGGCCGCCGACCAGCTGATTGCGAGCCGCCTGCAGATCCAGAAAGTCAATGATTTCTTCGACTTTGCGACGGTGTCTAATTTCTTCTTTGCCGGCAAAAGAGCGCTTGCCCCACATGCAAATACCCCTGAAAAGCCCAGTTTGCATATGCAGATGCCGGCCGAGCATGATGTTTTCCATGGTGTTCATATGGCTGAAAAGCTCGATGTTTTGAAAGGTGCGGGCAATGCCCAGACGGGCAACGTGATCCGGTTTCAAACCATCAATGGCTTGGTCCTTGAATCGAATTGTGCCCTCATCGGGCTTATAAATGCCATTGACACAGTTGAACAGGGTGGTCTTGCCGGCCCCGTTGGGACCGATGATGGCATATATTTCGCCACGCCTGACCGCAAAAGAAATACCCTGCAGGGCCGTGAGGCCCCCAAAGGATATCGCCACGTTTTCAACTTCAAAGAAAGGCATATCAACGGGTCATTTAAAAGCAATCAGAAGATGGCGTCAGCCGCGCAGGGCAACCAGCCCGTTAAGCTAACACCTATCTTCTGAAAGCAATGTGTCGGAACTGAATTATAGGCGATCAGCGGAATCGAAGCCTCCAATCTCCGGAACTTTGAACAGAGCGGTTTTCTGATCATCAGGGATACTGAATCTTGGTCCAGCCGCTTAATCGTTTGGCCTTGCCCTTTTCCAGGCATTGAATCATAAAAACTTCTTTCATGCCGCCCCGGGTGGCGTAGCCATTGTTGGGATTAAAAATTCCATAGCTGACTTCACCGCCGATTCCCTTGAATCCCTTTAGGTTCTCCAGCTCATAGATAAGTTTCTCCCGGGTCAGGTCGCGTCCCGCTCTCTGAAGAGCCGCGACGAGTGGCTCTACAAACAGAATGCCAGCATAATAAAACAGCCCCCATCTTTCGCCTTTGGCCGCAAATTGTTCGTAAACTTCTTTTTTGTATTTTTGCATCAGCGGCAGATCGGAATCGGGCAGTTCGCCAAAGGTGGTCGCAATGACTCCCAGAAACAAGCCCTTGCTGAGTGCCATCATCAGCGGAAAGTCCGAGCAGGTGCTGACCGTCATGAACTGGGGCGCAAATTTCATGGCTTTGGCAGTGCCGATCAGCCTGGCTGCATGCACCGGTGTGACCCACAGCAAGACCACGTCGGCTTTGGATTGGCGCAGCTTCATGATATGGGGCTTCATGTCTTGATCCTTGAGTTCCACCGGGACTTCGGCCACCAGCTTCATGCCGTGGGAAATCGTTTCTTTTCTGGCTGCGGTCAGGCCGTTTTTGCCATAATCATCATTCAGGTAAGCAATCGCCACGCGCTTAAAGCCCATTTCTTCGACCCCGTATCGCACCAGGGCCTTGGCTTCGATGTAATACAGCGGATAGACGGCAAACAGGTATCGATTCGCCGGGTCGATCCAGTGGGAAGATCCTGTGGCCGGCCCGACCCAGGGGATCTTGCGAGATGTGATATATTCCCGTACGGCCAGACCGGGTGTTGTGCCCACGCCGCAGGCCCATGCAAATATGCCGGTGCCTTCCTGCAGCTCCTTGACACCCGCCTTTGTTTTGGCTGGATTATAGGCATCGTCAAACATGTGATAGACGATTTTGCGACCGTTAATGCCCCCCTGAGCGTTGATCCATTTGAAATAGTCCCCGGTACCCCGCGCCACCGATCCCCAGGGTGCCGCCGGTCCCGTCTGCGGGCCCCATTGCCCGATATGAATTTCGGTATCCGTGAGACCTTCTTCTGCCATAACGTTGAACGACAAACCAAAAACCATGGCGACCATTGCCGCTAAAACCCAAGACCCTGTCTTTTTCATGCCTTCACTCCTTTTTGGTTTAGTGTTTTGTGTTTTGTGTTTAGTGTTTGGAAATTTGTATTTGGTGATTGATGAAATTCGACAATTGACAAAAGATAACATCCAAATTTAAGAGGAGTATTTCCCTCTGTTATTAAATTGTCAAAGAATGTGTCTCAAAGCTTGCGACTAAGAATGAATGCTTAAAAGGCTCATGAAAAATGTTCATATTTGTTCAGTTTCAAGGCGTACGGAAATTTCAACCACAGGCATACATTTCGTATTTCGAGGATTGAAATTTTCGTATAACGCTGAAAAGGGGCAAAAAAGAGCTTTTTCATGAGCCTTTTGAGTTTTTAATTGTTTAGAAGTGGTTTCAAAACCTCAGATCAGGTTCAAGGGCAAGGCGGACCACGCATTGGAAGTGGAGCGTACACGTAGTACGCGAGCATTTCAATGCGTGGACCAACGCAGCCATTGAGCCTTAGATGGGATTTTGAAACCACTTCTAGACTTTTTTGACATAATGCCGGGCAAACAGCCCACTCGGTTTAATGCACAGCACCAGCACGATAATGGCGAAGGCCACCGCCGATTTAAACTCGATCGACACATAGCCGCCGAATAAATTTTCAATGATGCCCAGAAGATAAGCCGCCACTACAGCGCCGGGCAAAGAGGTCATCCCACCCATGACCGCAGCGGCAAAGCCTTTGAGCAGCGGGTCCCACATCATAAACGGCTGCATGGTCGTCGGAGCGATCAACAGCCCGGCCACACAGCCCACAAAAGATGATATTCCCCAGGTGATCATCATGATTCTATGGGTGCGAATGCCCATAATCCGGGCGGCAATGATATTTTGCTGAGTCGCCTTCATCGCCACGCCCAGTTTGGAGTAACGTAAAAAGACAAACAGAACCAGCATGATGATCATTGCCACGACCAGAGTCAGCATTTCGAGCTGGCTGATAAATATGTCCCCGATGGCAAAACTGTCCCAGGGCGATATGGGAAAGGGCATGCTTTTGGGATCTGCGCCAAATTTCCAGGAAACCAGCCCCAGCAGAATCATTTCGATACCGATCGTGATAACGATCAACCCCAGAATATTGGGTTCTTTGGCGCGGCGCAGGATGCTGAACTCCAGAAAAAATCCCAGCAAAATGGAAAAGATCAAGGCCGCTGGAAAAGCCAGGTGATAGGGCAAGCCGTACTGGTCCAATAGCATAAAGGCAAAAAAGGATGAAATCAATGCCATTTCACCCTGGGCGAAATTGGGCACCTCCGAGGTCTTGTAAATGATGACCATGGCAATGCCCATCAGGGCGTACGTGCTGCCAACGGCAATCCCGCTGGCAATCATCTGCAAGAAATCAACCATATATTTAGTCTCTAAAATTTTCTGCGATCAACAGAAATTTCAAAAAATAAATTGAACTCTATGGAATCATATCCATTGCGAAATCCGAAATTCGAATATCGAAATTCGAAACAATTTCAAATTCCTAAATTCAAAGGTACAAATTTTTTGAATTTTGGTCATTTGAAAGTCGAATTTGTTTCGGGTTTCGGATTTCTGATTTCGAAATTTTAAATATCATTTAGTTTAGCAGACTTTTCAATTCATCCTGAGAAAATTAAAAATTTAAATCAGTGCCGGCTAAAACGGCCACGTCTTCCAGTATTTTTTGGTCCGGATCCAGATTCCGAAAATCCCCAGCGGCTCAAATAATATAATCAAAACCAGTATCAGGCCAAAAACGATGTACTGGATGTTGGAAATGCCGGTAATCGAAAAATAGCTTTGCGACAACGCTTCCAGCCATTGGCCCACATAAGGAATGCTCAGGATATTGCGCAGCTGAAGATCCATCCAGCTGAGCAGGCAGGCACCGGCAATTGAGCCCATAATAGAACCCAGGCCGCCGACAATCACCATGGCCAGAAACATAATCGACATTAAAAGGGTGAATATTTCCGGCTCAATAAAGCGCAGGACAAAAGCGTACAGGCCGCCGGCAATGCCGGCATAAAACGCGCTCACCGCAAAGGCCAGGGTTTTGTACATAACCAGATTGACCCCCATGGTTTCAGCCGCTATATCGGCATCCCGGATGGCAATAAATGCTCTGCCGACCCGGGTTTTGATCAGATTACGGGCGGCTACCGTTAGCAGAACCGTAAGCGTTATCAGCAGATAGTAAAAATCGATATCGGTATCCAGATGCCAGGGGCCGATCGTCAGGTCAGGAGCATGCAGCCCCTGCCGACCGCCGAAAAATTCAATCCGGCCGATCACCTGGGTGATGGTCAGCCCGAAGCCCAGGGTGGCGATGGCCAGATAAGGGCCTTCCAGCCGCAGAGCCGGTAAGCCCAGCAGAAACCCGAAAAGAGCTGCTACCAGAGCAGCCGTCGGCAACGCCACGATAAATGGAAAATGGGCCGCGCTCATCAGGACAACCGTGCCATAGGCTCCGATGGCAAAAAATCCCGCGTGGCCGAGAGAAATCTGGCCGGTATAACCCACCAGCAGATTGAGGCCGATAACCACAATCACATTGATGGCCATATAATTGGCGACATAAACGTAATAGTTTTTGAACACAAAGGGAAAGAGGGCTAGAAAAACAATCAAGGCACAGAACCAGAAGGCAATCACACCGGAGGTAAACAGCTGTACGTCTTCATAATAGTGCCTTTTCATATCCATGGCGGAACAGCCTCTATGGTCGTCATCGGATCCAGGCGCTTAACATTAAGTATATCGATCAGGAGTGCCCCCCCCAGCACAGAGATAGCCATGCAACATCAATGTAGATCTTCTTCTCCCAAAGCAAAAACAGAGAATCGGCAACTTATACAGCTTTCGGATGCGTGGCTCCCGTCGTCACAGTTCGGGTACACCCGAAAGAAGATGGCAACAGGATTGGAGCCCGCTTTTGAGGAGCGGGTCGCTGTCGTTCGGGTCGAGCCAAAATTTACTTACAATCGCAAGAACCCATTGATATGTCAATATTAAAATAACCGCTTGTCAGCTAATGAAGCGGGTTCAGGCACTAGCGTCTGATTTAACCCACACTGTGGTTTGAATTCCAAATAACCGGCCACCGGCACTTTGGATTCTGTAGCACCTTTCGGAAAATGATATGTCCTGCACTTTTTTTACAAACGATTTTCAGGTTGGCGTACGATCCTGCGATTGATATAATCTAAGATGAGGTGGGCGCTTTCCTGTGGTTTTTCCATCGGCGGGAAATGGCCCGAGCGCGGTACGGTCTGCAATTCATAGTCTTGGATACAGCCCTTTAGCCGGTCGGCTGCATCAGCCATAAAAGTATCGGATAATTCCCCGCGAATGGCCAGCACGGGGCAACGGATCTTTTTGGCATATCGCCAGACATTCAGCGGAATGGATTCAAAAATCTGGGCTTCAAGCTCCGGATCGCAATTTAAAACCGCTGTTTTTTCATCTTTTTCAAGCAGCCCGCATTCTAAGTA
>JASFJF010000215.1:0-6804 GCA_050122255.1 Desulfobacterales bacterium | reverse complement strand
GATGTTATGAACCAGACCGATCTGTGGATCTTTAACCTGGATATCGCCGGCTTCCTCCCTGAGCTGCAGGACGATGGTTCGGATCTGGGAACCGCCGGTGGCGCCAATGGGGTGACCTTTAGATAAAAGACCCCCGTCAACATTTACCGGGATGCTGCCTTCCTGATAGGTTTCTTTGGCCCTGATCAAATCTTTGCCTTCCCCCGGTTTGGCAAACCCCAAATTCTCATAAGCCATCATTTCGGCGATCGTAAAGCAGTCATGCACTTCAGCGACATCAATATCTTTGGGGCCCACGCCGGCCATACGATAGGCTTGCTGGGCTGCCTGTTCGGCAACGCTTAACCCGGTAAACAGGTCTCTGCCTGCTAAGTTGACAGTTGTAGTGGCCGAACCGACGCCCAGAATCCAAACCGGTTTTTTAGAAAAAACTTTTGCTTTATCTTCATTGGCCACAATAATGCAGGAGCTGCCGTCGGCATTGGCACAGCAATCTCCCACGCGCAGCGGGCTGGCCACCGGACCGGCCATGCGGTTTTCCGGATCTTTAAACATTTCGAATTCAACCGGTTTACGATAAACAGCTCGATCATTTAACTGGCCGTAAGTTGCCGCCTTGACCCGGATCAGCGCCAGATCGTCCAGGGTGGTACCGTATTTTTCCATATGGGCATTAGCGTACATCGCGTAATAGGCCGGCATCATGGTGCCAAAGGGACTTTCCCACTGTATATCGGCTCCCCGACCCATGCGCTCCTGGGATTCTGAGGAAGAGATTTCCGACATTTTCTGAAAACCGATGACGGCCACCGCACCGTGCAGGCCCGATTTGACCAGCGAATAGGCCAGCTTCAATCCCGTGCTGCTGGAAGAGCACAGGGTTTCGACATAAAAGGTCGGCTGCGGATTCAAACCCAGATATTCCGCAAACACACCGGCCGGTGAACGCTGCTTGTCATATTCGGGTGCCGAGCAAATAATGGAAGCATCGATGTCCGTCGTTTTCAACTGCGCATCCTGCATAGCTTCCTTGAATCCTTCGAATACAAGCTCCCGGATGGATCCCGGATAACTCCTGACAAATGTACTCTGTCCAACTCCGACAATTGCTACTTTTCCCATAATTTTCCTCTTTCTATATTTATAATAAAGCTTGAAAAGCGAAGGTTCGTTTATATTAGGTGATTACTTAATCAGGTTAGCCGGTTGCCGGTTAAGCCCGTTTAAAAAGGAATATATCTATTTTCTTTTTTTAACCGGCAAACGGGCAAACGGGTAACGGGCACAACCTCATTTAAATATACTGGCCGCCGTCGACCTTAATAACCTCCCCGGTAATATGCTTGGCACGGTCAGATGCCAGAAAACTTACCAGGTAGGCGAGATCTTCGGGTTGGCCAACCTGTTTCAGGGCGCTTTCAGCCAAGGCCATATCAATAATCTTGTCTCTGGCTTCGGATTCTTTCAGCATCGCGGTTTCGATCAGGCCCGGGGCTACGGCATTAACCGTCACACCAAAAGCGCCCAGCTCCTTTGCCAGTGCCTTGGTGAACCCAATGATACCGGCCTTGGATGCAGAATAATTGGTCTGGCCGAATTTTCCGCGCAGACCGTTAATGGAGGTCACATTGATGATACGGCCGTATTTCTGCTCCTTGAGAAGCGGAGCCACCTGGCGGGTGAAGTTAAAATAGCCTTTCAGATTGACTTCCAGCACCCGGTCCCACTGCTCCTCAGACATTTTCCAGGATACACCGTCCCAGTTCATGCCGGCATTGTTGACCAGTATGTGCAAACTGCCGAATGTTTCAACGGCGGCTTTGACTACTTTTTCAGCGTCCGCAAAAGACGCGATATCACATTGTACTGCCAGGGCCTTGCGACCCATCGCCTGAATTTCTTCTGCATATTGCCTGGCTTCGGCCTCGTGTTTGCGGTAAGTCAGGCAAACATTTGCACCTTCGCTGGCCAATTCGAGCGAGGCGGCGGCACCAATTCCCTGAGAGCCTCCGGTTACCAGCGCATTTTTACCTTCCAGTAGCATAAAATCCCCCTAACGATATCGATTTTTCAATTCACATGGGCGCAGCCATTATAAATTATTGGAACTATTGGCTAATCATCACTACGATAAAACCTCATGCTTACCTTAGAGTTGTGTGTGTACGGAGTCAATAAAATTCTTGACTTCAGAGTAGTTACATTGTAGCTAAAATTTAGTTTCAAATTTAGACGCTAAAATCAAGTAAAATTTTTCAACAAAGCTGAAACTGCCCGCATAATGTGATTTTTAGGTCGAGTGATATTCATTTGGCAACATCAATTCCACAATAATTCAAAGACATAAGTGAGGTTACGATGGCAGGCGCACCCACCAAAATAAAAAGCTGGCAAATGGTCCAACCCACATCACACAACAGAGAAACCAAGGCAGTGACAGCTGGTCGAATCGAGAAAAAAGAAATTGTGGTTCCAGATCTCAAGTCCGGTGAAGTGTTGGTTGAGGTTGCCGGCTGTGGCGTCTGCCACACCGACCTGGGGTATTTTTATGATGGCGTACCAACGGTGTCAAAGCCCCCGTTGACGCTAGGGCATGAAATTTCCGGTACGGTGGTTGCCGGCGACGAGCAGTGGGTCGGCAAGGAAGTCATTATTCCAGCGGTTATGCCTTGCCGTCAATGCGTTCTCTGTAAAACCGGCCGGGGCAACCGTTGCCTCAATCAAAAAATGCCGGGGAACAGCTTGGGGATATACGGCGGATTTGCAAGTCATATCCCGGTGCCAAGTACCGATCTGTGCGAAATTAAAAACAGGGGAGACATCCCTCTGGCTCATCTTGCAGTTGTGGCGGATGCTGCCACAACTCCATATCAGGCCGCCAAGCGGGCTGACTTGCAACCGGGTGACCGGGTCGTTGTTGTCGGCATCGGCGGCGGGGTCGGTCAGTATATGGGACAAATTGCCAAAGGTCTGGGAGCCAATCCCGTTGTGGGCATTGATATCACCCAAAAAAAGCTGGACCGGGCCCTCAATTACGGCGCCGATTTTGTCATCAACTCAAGCGACAAAGATGCCCGGGCAATCTCTGCTGAATTTAAAAAGATCTGCAAAGAAAATGAGCTGCCGGGTTTTGGTTGGAAAATTTTTGAAGTTACCGGCGCTAAAGGCGGTCAGGAAATCGGCCTGACGCTTCTGAGCTTTATCGGCAAGCTGATCATTATCGGATTCGGGCTTGGCAAGGTGGAATACATGATCAGTCGGCTGATGGCCTTTGACGCTGAGATTATCGGGACCTGGGGCTGCTTGCCGGAGTATTATCCGATCGTTTTGAACATGGTCACCTCGGGTAAAGTCAACATTGATGCGTTCGTTCAGACCCGCCCCATGAGCACCATTGTGGAATCTTTTGAGCAGGCGCATAAAGAACCGCCGGACAGACGCATCGTGCTGACTCCTGATTTTTAGCGGATAAAATACGTTTCTAAATGCAAATTAGATGTTTGATGAATACATTGAGGAGGTAGCTATTATGGCTTTAGACTGGATGCCCCGAGACAACGAACTAAAAGACCACATGCTGCACACCAATGTGCACTGGGGGAAAGATGAAGATGCTCCCTGCGTGGTTTATGAGAAAAGGCCGTTGACCGATCCGAATGGAAACGTGCAGGAAGGCCTCTATGTCGCCTGGATTCGCCTGAACAACCCGCGGCAGTACAACTCCTATACCACCGAAATGGTCAAAGGTGTGATAGCCGGATTTGAAAATTCGTCCCTCGACCGCAGTGTGGTAGCTGTCGTCTTTACTGCCACCGGGCCGTACGCATTCTGCACCGGTGGCAATACCAAAGAGTACAGTGAATATTACAGCCGTCGGCCGGATGAATACGGTCAGTACATGGAACTGTTCAACCACATGGTGGATTCGATTTTGGCCTGCAAAAAGCCGGCCATTTGCCGGGTCAACGGCATGCGGGTCGCCGGCGGTCAGGAAATCGGTATGGCCTGCGATCTGACGATTGCATCGGACCTGGCTATTTTCGGCCAGGCAGGCCCTCGACACGGCTCGGCACCGGATGGGGGGTCGTCAGACTTTTTGCCATGGATGCTCAGCAATGAAGATGCCATGTGGAACTGCGTATCCTGCGAGATGTGGTCTGCGTACAAGATGAAAGCCAAAAACCTGATCAGCAAAGTCGTGCCGGTTCTTAAAATTGATGGTAAATGGGTGCGCAACCCTATGATCGTCACCGATCGGTATGTCGAAGACGGTGAGATTGTTTATGGTGAATATAAAACCGGTGAAGCTGCCAAGCAGGCTCGCGCACTGGTAAAAAAACACCAACCCAATGCAGACTTCGAGCTTCTGGACAAAGAAGTCGACAGAATTGTCTGGACCTTCGCCAACCTTTTTCCCGGTTGTTTGATCAAATCGATTGACGGGATTCGCCAGAAGAAAAAATACTTCTGGGATATTGCCAAAAACGCAAACCGGCATTGGCTGGCGGCCAACATGTCCGGCGAGGCTTTCCTGGGTTTTGGTGCTTTTAACACCAAGAAAATCACCGGCCAGGATGTAGTTGACTTTATCAAATTTCGCCAGAACGTTGCCGACGCCAGACTCTGGGATATGGACATGTTTGCCGAAGTGATGGGTCAGCCACAGGAATAATGTTACCTGAATTTGCATTGAGCAAAATCCAACTGACACCTGAATTTGCATAAAAATTATGAAAAATGGCAGGCTGAACACCTTCAGGTGTCAGCCTGCTTTTTTTTGCAGGATTTAAATCTTATCTGGCGTGTCTGATAAAAGAAAAGCGGCTTTGCCGAAATTCGGTGCCTCGATATTTGCATTAATCCACTGATTGCGTCATGAAATTCCCTTGACTGTCAGACGAAGCCACTGATATTGGGTTTTATGTCCAGTTCATCGCAAAAAGTAGACAACTTCTCGACCGCCAGGGGCGTTGTGCGTATTTGCTCTTTTTGCTGTGTGGATGAAATCAGGCAATATGATTTTGATTTTGAATTTAATGCGCGCCGTAATTACAAATCCCTTTACACCCGGAGGGAAAGCCTGGAAGATAATGCACAGCATTCCGCATCAAACGTAGTGCTGGCACTTGCCCCTCCGCAAACCATCGTCGGCTTCGGCGTCCTGGCAAATCCTGAACCCGGTGAACGCTGGGTGGAACTGGGCCCAGGCGCCATGATGGAAGTTAAGGCCATCGAGGTGGCACTGCGCTGGCGACGGGCTGAGATTGCATCGCATATACTGAATATGATGCTTGACTACCCCCAAATTGAAGATAAGATCTTCTACATGGTGGGCTATAGCTGGACGTGGGATCTGGAGGGGACCCAAAAGACAGCTTCGGAGTACCGGGCGATGTTGGTGCACCTTTTTGAACAACACGGGTTTCAGGTGTTTGAGACGAACGAGCCCAATGTCTGTTTGAAGCCGGAAAATGTTTTAATGTGCCGCTTAGGCAACAACATTTCAAGGGATACCAGAGACCGTTTCAAATGGCTGCGCTTCGGTCTGAGACCGTGGGCCTGGAATGTTTAACGTCATCTTGAAATAAAGAGGAAAACAAATGTACGCAGATCGGATGGTTTGGATAAACGGCGATTATATCGTCTGGGAAAATGCCACCGTTCACATTATGAGCCACAGCTTCGGCCGGGGTTCGGCCATTTTTGAGGTTCTCAGCTTTCACAGCACCGCACGCGGCCCTGCAGTCTTTCGACTCAAAGCCCATATCGATCGATTGTTTCGGTCGGCTGAACTACTGGACATGACATTGCCGTTTTCAAAAGAAGCTTTATGTGAGGCGGTTGCCGGCACCGTCAAACACAATGAGCTCAACCAAGGATTTATCAAAGTTATCTGCTTTTATCCGGAAATATCATTTGAAATTATTCCAACCGGCAGCCAATTGAGCGTTTCGGTATTTGCGTTGGATCCGGAACAGGATCTGGGGGAGCGGGGTGACCCGTTTAGCAAGGGAACAACCGCCTATGTGAGCGACTGGCGCAAGCTGGATCCCAGGACCGTTCCGATCGAAGCCAAGGCAGCTGCCAACTATTTGAACGGCATGGTCGCCCGCTTGGAAGCCCAAAAAAAGGGCTTTGAACACGCCATTATGCTGGATACACAAGGGTATATCGCTGAAGGCGGCACCGAATCCGTATTTCTGGTAAAAGACGGGTACTTACTGACGCCATCCACGGGTACGGTACTGAAGAGTATCACCCGCATGTCGATTCTCGAAGCTGCTCAACAAGCCGGCATCGAAAGCATTGAGAAGCCATTAAAACCCGAATTACTTGTTGAAGCTGAAGAAATCTTTCTTTCGAGTACGCCCTTTAAAGTCCTGCCGGTCATGCAGCTCAACGATCGTAAACTGCCGGATGCACCCGGACCGGTCGCACGCAAAATAGCCGAGCTGCTCAACACGATCGTTGCGGGCAATGACGATCGCTTTGCAGATTGGCTCTGTGTGGTCCAATAAAGCGATTTCTTTTATCATCGGAGCATGCAAACAGATATCAAAAAAATCCTCGCCGGAGACCAACTGGCCGGTGCCAGATTGATTCGGCAGCTTGAAGAAGGTGACCCCAACGGGATGGCGGGGCTTAAAGCCATATTCGCGCACACCGGAAAAGCATTCATTGTGGGCATCACCGGTCCGCCGGGTTGCGGTAAATCGACCCTGGTCAATCACATGATCACCGAATGTCGCCGGCGGGATTTCAAAGTGGCCGTGGTGGCGGTTGACCCCTCAAGCGCGCTGACTG
>JASFJF010000214.1:0-6817 GCA_050122255.1 Desulfobacterales bacterium | reverse complement strand
ACGGCGGCGGCAACGGCGGCGGCAACGGCGGCGGCAACGGCGGCGGCAACGGCGGCGGCAACGGCGGCGGCAACGGCGGCGGCAACGGCGGCGGAAATGGCCCTAAATAGGATCCTAACAAAATAGATAATCGCAAAAATTAAAAGTATAAGGTAGATCAAAGCCGTATGCTGTTTTTAGCATACGGCTCTTTTAATTTCACAAATCAAACCCACGCTTCTGGGCACCTGCTTCATCTTCGGTGCTCAGCATGCATTCTGCATTCTGTTTTATACCGGCAAATCTGAGCTCGCTTTGAGCTTTCAGCTGTGAGTTTTGCCTGGCCCGCCTTCGTTTATTCAGTTTTGGTGCGGTAAAACAGAGCGAATACGGGAGCTTTTAAATCATGATTTCGACATCTATTCCATATCCACATTTTCGTTGCATCTTAGAATCGAAACCGTTATTTTAGGAATCCAGGTCTCGCACCCCGGGGGCGGCCGGGAATCAGCGATCATCTGCATGGACGGGGTGACTGCTACAGCCATGTATGATGCCTCGGGGCTGTGGTGCTTCAGCTGCCCATGATACTGGAAAAGGTTAAAGCGGCGCAACGGCAGGTTTGAACCCAATTTAACCATAAGATGTGAACCATTAATGCCTTCATTCAAGAAGGCGGGTATGAACTGCGGATTGTCCAGAAGAGAAATGCTACGGTTTCTGACCATGATCCTGCCGACAGCCCTTCTCGGATTTCGTCTGATTGATTATTTTGATGAAGAGCTGGTCTGCGTCCATGTCTATCGACTTTCACGGCACCTGCCGCGGCCGCTGAAAAGGCCCCAAAAATCCATCAAGCGCCTTAATGACGGATCCTATTTTCAAATCGGTCTGTCGGAATTGATCGTCTGCCGAACCGAAAAGAGCCTGCTAAAAATTTTTAACTATTTTTGGCCGGTGATGCGCCCTGAAATCCAGCACTTTGAAAATTCGTCAGAAATTTTATTCAGCCTGCCGGTGATTGAGCATGTCGGCGACTTCACCGCATTCGAAACGGCTTTAAACCAGGACCGTGGAAGTCAAAAAGGTTTGAAGAAAATGCCACCGATCGGCGGCCGTTTAAAATTGCGGACACCTGCTTAACCCGAGCAGATCGGATAAGGGATTTCACAAACCAGAAAAACAGTTAAGCGAAAGGAGCTGACCCTTATGCAGGTTCATGAGGCCATTCAAAACCGATTGAGCATTCGACGCTATGCCGATGGCGCGATTCCGGCCGAGCATCTGGAGCTACTCTTTAAATCATTGCAGCTGGCTGCCTCGGCCAATAACTACCAGAACTGGGAATTTGTCTTTGTTGGGGATGCCGATGTCAAACAGCGGCTGGTGGCGGCCTGCAACAACCAGGTGTTTGTCAAAGATTGCACATACTTTATCGCAGGTGTAGCAGACCCCGCCCTTAAATGGCACATGGTGGACATCACCATCGCCATGACCCAGTTTGCGCTCCAGGCGGTTGAACTGGGGTATGGGACCTGCTGGATCGGCGCTTTCGATGAAACGCAGGTCAAACAGGTTTTAAACATCCCGGACGCCAAAAAGGTGGTCATCTGCATGACATTGGGCCTGCCTGCCGGAAGGCACGTCCCCAGGGGCAGAAAGGCTATCGAGGAATTTATCTACCAGAATCAATTCGGCCGTCAGCTCCGATGAAAACACGAATGAATTTGATCGGCACGCTGCCCCTTACCTTCAACCCCCGAGCCCGCTTTCCAGAGGGCCACGCCAGGCTTGCTCCAGCGTCTTGTCGCGGCGTAGCACGTAAGAGCGAAGACGGAAGCGCGAATCCCCGAGCATGCTAATACGAAGACGGGCCTGTGGTTTAAAAATTCAATTGATTCTTCGGATCGACGATGCACTATGAGCTATCATCTGTAGGCTTTAAGCTGGCGACAACGATCAAATAAATCCGCTTTGGGCAACATCTACCAACTTTGGTTATCTGTGGCAATTGAATAATCCGCAATGGGTATTCTTCCAACTAACGGGAGTACTCTGCGATCTTGACATAAAACTCGGTTTTTGACATAGATTATAGACCAAGCTTACCCGTTATCATCTTCATTTCATCTGGATTGATTGTCAGTCAATTTGTTTCGATTTGCTTTAGTGCAACCATATTGACGCCGGCCGAAGATCTTTTTCCGGCAAGCAGCAAAGAGCAGAAATCATCAAAGTCCTCAACCATGATCCGCACATTCTGATTCTGGACGAGCCCACCTCTCTGATCTCAGCCGATGCCGAGCGTCTTTTCGAGGCCCTGGGGGCGGATCAGGAGCCGGCCCTGCAGGGGGTTTCTTTTTCAATTCACCAGGGTGAGATATTGGGTTTTACGGGGATCTCCGGAAACGGCCAGAGCGAGCTGGCCGAGGTTGTCACCGGAATGCGCAAAGCCATCGGCGGAAAATCGAAAATCATAAAAATGGCTCGAAAAAATTTTTCAATTCAAAGTTTACGATGGGGATAAAAATGGGGACATGCCGGATTTCATTTTTGGAAAAAAGCAACATTTCAGAGGCATCAAGGGTTCTCAGTGCAGCAATGCTCAAGGTGCCCATCCACATCGCCATTTTTCGGGGTCAGGGCAAAAAAGAGCGCAACATAATCGAAAAGATGTTTTTTGAGCTTTTAAATGATTTGCCCGGTATTACCTTCCTGGCGACGGTTGGAGGACAATTAGTGGGGGTAATGCGGATGAAATCCTGTGATGGCAGTGAAGTCACTGATGAACCCGCCCAAACTGTGGAAGTTAATAATCTGGAGTGGCGTAAGTCCTTTTGGCGCAGCGAGTGGGCGCGACAGGATCCCCTGGATCCGCATTGGCACCTCGGTCCGGTTGGTGTCCTGCCGTCCTACCAGGGTAGAGGTATAGGCACTAAGCTATTAAGTCGTTTTTGCAAGGAAGTGGATGCATGTCAAGCCCCGGCGTATTTAGAAACAGATTCAGACAGAAATGTCCGATTTTATGAGCGCTTCGGTTTTCAGGTCGTTGAAGAAACCGAAATATTGAGTGTTAAAAACTGTTTTATGTGGCGTCACCCTGTTGCGTAAAAGAGTAATTCTGTGTGAGCCAGACGCAGCGGCCTGTCACGGCGTCTTGTCTCGACACAATTTTAAAGATGTTTATCACAAAAACAGATCGAATCACCAGGGCTCTTTTGAACACTATCTTCTATCAGCTTCAGCAGGCAAACGATTACAGCTTTAGCGCAGTTGCTAAAACATAAGCATTTTCTTACTTCTGCCCAGGCCAATATGGATAGCATTTTTACTCAGGCTTTTACGTCTGTCAGCGATTCCGCTTCTTCTATCATCTGCGATGTAGGTGTGTAATTTACGCCTATCATATAACCCAAAACGCTTTTCTGTGAAAATTAATTTTGCATATGGTTTATCTGATGGCCCAATCTTAATAGTCGATTTTTTACTTTTTTTTGGATCACTCATTTAAAAGTTGCCTATTGTTGGAGTTTAAGCTCGCGGCATTAAAGGGGCTCTTATAACAAAAACCTCACCTCCCAATCTAAAAAACGAGGTCATTAATGATTCTGCTTTATTTAGGGGGGCTAGATTCTTTGAAACTACAAATAAAAAGCGACATGATTAGTTAATAAAATATAATTGTTAAATGTCAATTAAAACTTTAACAATTAATTTCAATTATAACAAACCATTAAATAGTTTAATACACATATAGTTTTGTAGTTCTAACTAAAGTTTTTTTGAAATTCAACCGATGGATAGCGTAGACTTTTTTATAATAAATATCAAAAGAAAGGGAAAAAGGTGTCAGTTTATAGATTCAATGTTAAAGAGCAAAGGGCCTATGCTCGGCTTAATAATTCCCTTACTGTCCATCTCAGGTTTTCTGATGATAAAGAAGATAAGACTTATACAGCAACGGCTATCAATATAAGCCTCGGTGGTCTTTGCATTGAAATCCACAAGAGCCAAACAGAACTGATTGAAAAGCTGTGTGCCACAAAGAGAAATTCGAGCACAAGTATAGAAGCCTCAAAACTGGTCAGTACTGTGAAACTTTTCACAAAACTGACCTCGACCGACTGTAGATTGGAGTGGTCACAGAGACCTACCGATAAAAATCCAGCTTATTTGGCAGGAATGGCCTTTATCAATCTTACCGAAGATACCAGAAGGCAGATCCATAACTATCTAGTTGAAGAATTTGTAAAGTATTACGACAAGGCTGTCTAGATTGAACGAAAAGATGCATCCTTTATGCTTTCACGTTAGAATTCCGGATAGCAGTTTTAAAGCAAGCCATATGTTGAAACCAATTAGCATTAGGCCGCTATAAACCAAAAAAGAAATGAACGCAAAAATTGCTACTGCATACATGCTGGCTCCTCAACTTTTTGGATTATCAATTAAACCACAGGAGGCTGGATACAATTTGCATAAAAGGAAAGATGGCAAATGTCAATAATTAAATATGATAACAAGTATTTATAAAGAAATACAGATTTGTCGATCTCTATAAAAAGATGGTGATTTATTTGATTGCATTGAAATATTCATCGAGGCAGGCTTTTTGGCCGTCTCCTTCAGCTCTTTCTGCGGCAGTCAATTATGGTGCTGTGCAGTATGTAGAGAAACCCAACTGTCACATATTTACAGATAAACGGATATCACCAGGTTTTTCAGAGGGCAGCAAAATTTGTTGGAACACAGGTTACGGTTGTTTGTGGTGTTTGATCGGGTGGCAAGTAATGCTAATTTTCAGTGTTATGAGCTGCAATGATTTCTGTTATGGGCAAAGGTTTGCCATAGAAAAACCCTTGAGCGAAATTGAAACCAAGTTGCTGACAGGTTTTAGCCTCATCGGAACATTCAACGCACTCTGCGAGAGTGTTAATTCCAAGGTCCTGAGCTGCCTTGACAAAGGTCGAAAGCATCTGATGCAACCGCTTGGGTGCGAGGTGAATTTCACGGATTAGGGATGCGTCAAATTTAAGATAATCTGGAGGAGCCTTGGCAAGCTCCACCAGTCGGGTCTGCCCAGCGCCGAAATCATCAAATGCCAGCCCTATATTAAGTTCTTCCAAACCGCTGCGAAGTTTATCCATTTCATTTCGGGTGGTGATAGCCTTTTCATTAATTTCGACTACGATTCTGTTTGAGGGAGCCAAATCATGGATCCTCTTTAACGACTCCAGGAGATCATCTGTCTTGTAAATTTCCATCGGTGTCGTGTTGACAAACAAAGCAGGAGCCCCCGGCAAGTATCTTCCAATTTCAACTCCCACTTCACGGAACAAGGCGCTAAGTTCAGAGTCACACCCGAACGATTGAGCCAATTCTAATAGCTCAGAAGGATTTGATGGCAGGTCCTCGTTAGAAATCCTTCCAAGAATCTCGTAGCCGACTACCTCCATATCTGAAAATTTTACGATTGGTTGAAAATGTGGGATTACATCTCTATGAATAAGCAACTCGCTCAATTTGGGCTCCAAGGCTTCCAAATCTTTAAAATCTTGAGAAATATCCATCGAAGCCATGGAATAGGTTTTATCTACTATGGGGCTATAATTTGATTTTACATTTTTTATGCAAAATTTAAATTTCCCAATGGAAATTGTATCACCCGGCTCGAGCAATTCTGCCTGATTTATCCTCTTATGGTTTACAAAAGTACCATTCGTACTTTTGAGATCGCGAATCCAAATAAGGTCACCCCCTCTGCGGATCTCAAAGTGTCGTCTAGAAATCCGTCTATCGGTCAATTTAAGTTCGCAGTTCTCATTACGACCAACAATAAATGGATCTGTTTCGATGACAACTCTCCACTTTTTATTTGAATCCGTTACATCCTCTAAAACCCATTTTATGTTATCTTTTGCTTTCATACAATTCGCATTAACCTGCATATCATGGCGCGGGTTACATTGCCGGAAGTGCGCTAAGATATGGGTGTTATTTTTAATAATGGTGACTTGGCGTCACACTCTGGTATATTGATTATTACTGTATCATATCTACAAAAAAAATCAATAAATTTAAATAACTTACAATATTTTACGGTAAGGAAAAACCAGGCTCTGATCACCTGATGGGCCTCAGGGTGTTGGGGATTCGATGCTGAGATCGACTCAACCAGATCTGATCGATCCGGTGAGGGATTTGACGGGGTTGGATGCGGATGGTGTGATCCCCGGAATGCTTCAAAACGATGGCAATGGGATCATCCGTATCACCGGCCCAGCCATAGACAGCGACCGGATGAACATCCCACCAATTTCCCAGGCGCACACTTTGGCTTCGGGTCCCGATTTGATCGTCCACCTGGGCCCAGACTGAATCCGTATAACCGCTGTCTGTAATGGTTTTGCCTCTTACCCAAATGAAATACCGACCCGTCGGCGCCGCAAAACGCATCTCAACAAAAACTTTGGGCTGAGATTCGGCCCTTTGATTCGCTCCGGAGGAAAATTCGATGGCTTTGCCGATTGAGGCCTCTTTATCGTTGACCACCTGAACACCGGTTAAGGATTTATCTGTGATAGACTCGGCATTCAACAGGACATCCTGTTGAGCGTCGTACATCAAGGGCATAGGGGAGCGGCTTCGGCTCGCCCCGGTAGCCGCAAAGACGATTACAGCAACATACAGCACATGCAGGAGGATCAATAGGCCCTTTTTGCGAAAGATGCCGAAAAAAGGACCGGTGGTCTTCATCCCGAACAAAAAGCGGAGAAGCTCAAATTTCCGAACCAGGAGCACGTAAAGCAGTACAATGATCATAAAGGCGCTGATAAAA
>JASFJF010000213.1:0-6819 GCA_050122255.1 Desulfobacterales bacterium | reverse complement strand
TGTCATCTTTCCCAGCACGAACAATGCGTCGGTGGGTGTCGGTGCGGGGCCGCCATAGGCCATGGCCGCTCCCAACCGTTCGGGTCCGATTAGCAGTCCACCGCCATTTAATTTGACCGTACTGTCGCCGCCCAATCCGATAGAGACAGTATCCAACGATCGGATCAGTGTGTGGTAATCACCCAGCTCGATGCCCACCGGATTGAACACCGGAGCGCCGTTGACCAGCAGCGCCATGTCTGTTGTCGTGCCGCCGATATCCATTACCAGCGTATCCTCATCCGCTGCACTAAATCCCACGGCGCCCATAACACTGGCTGCCGGCCCGGAAAGGATCGTCTGGCCGGGGATCTCGATCGATGACTCAAAATTCATGTTACCGCCATCGGCTTTCAGGATGCGCAACGGCAGGCGCAGTCCTTTTGCTTTTAAAGACTTTTCAATAGCCTGGTAAAATTCTCTGTGAATGGGATACACGGCTGCATTGAGATAAGTCGTTGCGATGCGGCGGGAGAAGTTTAAGTGACCGGAAACTTGATGCCCCAGGAAAACTTTTTTGAAACGCTGTTGCAGGATTTCAGCAATCTTAAACTCATGATAAGGATTGCGTACGGAAAACTTGCCGACAACACCGACGGTTTGTATTCCTTCAATTTTTAATGTATCCGCAACCTGCTCAATTTCTTGCGGGTCTATGGGCGTTGTTTCACGTCCGCGATGATTGATCGAACCGGATACGGGGTAATAGTTCGAATTGGTCCGAAAATGTTCAGGATCGAGTCCCGGACCACTGGCCACGATCATGCCAACCGGTGGAAATTTTTTCTGAACAATGGCGTTGGTGGTCAAGGTTGTACTGAGGACAATCCGGTTGATTTTTTTTAGATCAATATCGGCGGTAATGGTGTTGATGCCGGTCAGTACCGAATTAAACAAATCATTTGAATCGGTGGGAACTTTGACCTGCTTTTCAAGGCCCGCATCCCCGATCAGCGCCACGTCGGTATGGGTACCTCCGACATCTAATCCGATAATCATGCCTTTACCCCGATTTAAACCTGAAAAAAATCGACAAATCCTATCTGATACGCTCAGCGATGTCAATATGGGTGTAGCTGGTGTTGGGAGCCATTTATTAGGCATGACGCTATCATTAGGTCCGTCGTTTGTTTGGTTTCAGGTGTCGGGTGTCAGGTGTCAGCTCTATGTAGGTCAGGTGTCAGGCCTTCGGTGGTTATTATCGAGCCCTTGCTATTCCTAAACAATAACGGTCGAATATTTTTGTTGTTTTCTGATTTTAGTCCTATATTTCCTGACACCTGAAACCTAATAAAATATATCTATACGGTTGTGCAGAAAGCTCAAGTGATGCCTGTTCAACCACGAAGGACACGAAAACAAAAAGTAAATTGATGTGTTTTGCCTTTGTGATCTTCGCGTTTTTCGTGGTGATAGAGTATCAGACAAATCCAGCTGGCGTTTCCCAGATAACCGCCTATATCTAATTGCATGGTCCTGGCGCAGCTTGAATAAAGGGGTAAGACTACTGAAACGGGCGTGGTCGGCGCTCGAGCATTTCAACAAAGGCTTCAAGGCGGGTGCGCAGCTGGCCCTCGGCAAAATTGCGCTTATCCACACAATCGACTTCAAGATTCAATACCGGCACGTCGACTTCTTTGAGACCATCGCTGATCAGCCCTCTGGCACCGGTACCCTGACGGCAGCCCCAGTTGCAGGGGTTTATGGCCCCATCCAGTTTATAGGCCTTAGCCAGCTTCTGCAGGTGCTCGATGCGACCCCGGATGTCACCGTTCAACGGAATGGATATAGCCCTGCGGGCCATGCCGGTATAGGGTTCGTCAGGATCAATCGGGTCCCAGTAGATGTCGTTTAATTCATCTGAGACAATGTTGGCCTGATATTCTTTTTCCAGCAACTCGACCAGTGGATTATTGAATTGAATGCGGTTTTGAATCCATAACAAACGCAGTTTTTCGTCGGGTACGCCCGGTATGTCCTGTTGCATACGAGCCGTGAATTCGTCTTTGTACGCCCGGGCGATTTCAACGGCAGCCTCTGTGCCGCAAAATAAAGGCATAACAAGGCCGAAATTCGTGAGCAGGCGGCCGTTGGTGGGTGAAGGGACATTCTGGGCAAGTTGATACATTTCCAGCATCAACGTGCGGGCCTGATTGGTGTTTTCAACGGCCTGGCGCAGTTTATCGTTATCCAGCGGCCTGCCCGTGTGGCGCGCAACAAATCCAACCATATCCCTGATCTGATCTGCCAGATAGGCCACGCTTTGTTCAGAATTTTCCTGGGGCACGTTTAACACGAATAGTTCTTTGTTAAAAAGGTGGGCCAAGTTTTCCATGACAGCAACCCCGCCCGAGCAGGGGCAGGTGGAGGCGATCAAAAAGCTCGGTTCGGGCATGATATTTTTGCGTGCCGCTCCGATGACCGCACGATGGTACCCACAGGTGTCGCCGACAAAGCCGGCCTGCTCGGCTTCTTCCAAAAAGGGATCGGCCGTTCCGGTCGCAGCCAGCACGGCGCCAACGAATTCAACGAAGCAAGAGGTGATGCCCATAGCGTTGAGCAAATCAAACGGTACCGCAAGCCCGCACCAGGCAACCGTGTCTTTTCCGGAATAAAGACGGCTGCCGAGCCGGGCCGTCTCCAGAGCGTATCTTTTTCGGGGATTGGGTAAATCCGGATCCTGTGCAATTTTGGCCTCGATGCCATCGGCCATATCTTTAAAATATTGGTACATCATAGGGCTTTACCTTTTACTCAATTCATTTCATATTTATTAATTTTTGAGCATTGCCAATAAATGCCACCTTCTTTAACCACGGAAACACGAAAGAAGGAAAACACGAAATCTGAAAAGCACGAAATTGTCATAATTTCCGCTTCGTGTTTCAACTTGTTTCGCGCGTTCACGATAGATACTTTTTTATCATTGTAGTTCAACATCCTAATTTTGAAACCATTTCTAATCAAGCATTTCGATAAACGCCTCAATTCGGGTTCGTTGCTGTTCGATGGTTCGCAGGCTGCAGTCGCCTTCAAGCAGCAATAACGGGATGCCAGCCCGCCGCAACGCCTGGCGCACAGCCGGCAGGCGGTCCAGGTAAGGGTCGCAAAATTTAATGGTCTGACCGATAACGCCACGGGCCCCCGAAGCTTGCGCGCGCGCCAGAATATCTTGGGCCAATTTCAGTGGTTGAGCCGGGTCAAATGTCCGGGCACATGGCGGTCGGCTCAGCAGGCTGCTAGAAATTTGCGGCAAACCATCCTGGCGCTCATCGAATTCTATCGGCGCAAACAGCCTTGAGCCGGTACATAGATCGTCTTCGATAATGCGGGCGCTGCAGGACTCAAACAACTCAAGCGCTTCAGGGTCTGCCAGCACATTGCCAAAAAGATAAACAGGAATGCCGTCCTGTACCGGGTCTTCGGATTGGGGTTCCGCCAGAGCCCGCTCCAATTCAACGCGGCTCTTGTCAAACGATAGCGACATAGCCGCATTATAAAGCCTTTGCATTCTGGTGCTGCCGCCTGATAGTTTGTTCTGGCGCAAGCGCTCGCGCAGCCGGCTTAAAAGGGGCGGTAATTTATTGTACCGCACAATGCTTGCTGCTATACGACGATGGGTGATGGTGTGTCCGCACCACTCCGAAAGCGCATCATTCAAACGGCTCAATTCGCCTGTAAAGTAGGCAACAGCTGCATCGTCCACAGTGACCGGTAGATCGAGCAAAATGATATTGTCATTCGGTCTAACGCGCGCCCAGGCATCCGCCAGCCGCCGCATGGCATCGCAGCTGTTCATCAATACGATCCCTGCAAGATCCGGCAGGACCTTACCGATAGCGCGATCCAGAATCCGTTTGACGTGCGGGCAGAGATTGTCATGCAGCAGCTGGCCGGCCCGGTCCGGGCAATCGCTCATTGGCAGAATACGATAGGGCGTGTAGCCGGCAGCATCCAGCAAAACCAGCGGCGTATAAGCACAAGTATAACCTATTTTTGCTTTATGGGACTCTGTCATTGATCATTCCTTGTTCGATCGGGGATATTCTGGTTTGTCTGCATCCCTATTGAGCGTTGGCAGGCACTTGGCGCAAAAGTTTTTGAGTGCGTGAAATATCATCGTCGGAAATACCGCAAAAGATGTCGGCCAAAACGGTGTCGACCACTTTGAGAATACGGTTGCCTAAATAAATCCGATACGAAATAGGATGTCAACAAAAACAAAATATAGAAATAACTCATCTGATTGCTCTGGTTTTGTGCTTCCTCTGGGCCGGCCTGCGATAAATAAAGGACCCGCAGCAGTTTTGTTGGCACATTTTTTGAGGTTGTTTTCATCGGTCAGATCTGCAATGGTCTGTTTAGATCCATGCAAATGACACTGATGGAAAGGAGGAATAGGCAGGATGATCGGAAAAACAATTGAAGAATTGCACATCGGCCAAACCGCCCAGTTTGGAAAAACCATCTCTGAAGCAGACATCTACCTGTATGCCGGGATCAGTGGGGATCAGAATCCAGCGCATATCAACGAGTCTTATGCCCGGGGGACCTTTTTTAAAACCCGCATCGCCCACGGCATGTTATGCGCCGGACTGATATCGGCCGTCCTCGGTAATATACTGCCTGGCTTCGGCACGATCTACATTCGACAGGAGCTCAATTTCCTGGCGCCGGTTCGAATCGGCGATACGATCACGGCGCAGGTCGAGATTCTTGAGATGATGTCTGCCAAGAACAGGGTGCGATTCAAAACCGTTTGCGTCAACCAGGACGGCACCACCGTGATCGATGGTGAAGCGCTCGTCAGTCCACCCAAGGCTAAATAGAATTTGAAGCGACAAGGAGGTGGCAAATGAGTCCGCAAAATGAGGGTTCAAAAAAGGAATTTGCGCATCCGCTGCTTTCACAGGCGCCCGGGGCGCGCGCTAAAAAAGGAAAAGTCGTATCCGCCGAAGAGGCCGTGCGCGTTATTCGAGACGGCGATACGCTGGCCACCGGCGGTTTTGTCGGGATCGGGTTTGCAGAGGAGCTTGCCATCGCGCTTGAAACCTATTTCATCCAAAACGGCAAACCCAAAAACCTGACCTTGCTGTATGCGGCCGGTCAGGGAGACGGCGCTGAAAGGGGGCTCAATCATCTCGGTCATGAAGGCATGGTTCAGAGGGTGATCGGCGGCCACTGGGGTCTGGTGCCCAAGCTCCAGAAATTGGCGATTGAAAATAAAATTGTAGCCTATAACCTGCCCCAGGGTGTCATTTCGCATATGTATCGCGATATTGCCGCACACAAGCCCCGTACCATTACGACCGTTGGGCTGGGAACGTTTGTCGATCCGCGCAACGGCGGCGGCAAAATCAATGCACTGACCACCGAGGATATCGTAGAGCTCGTTGAATTTGACGGTAATGAATACCTGGCCTACAAAACACTTCCCATCAACGTGGCCCTGTTGCGTGGCACGACTGCCGATACCGACGGCAACATTACCATGGAAAAGGAAGCGCTGACATTGGAGTCGCTGGCCATCGCCACGGCCGCCAAAAACTCCAATGGGTTTGTAATCGTGCAGGTGGAGCGCATTGCAGACCGGGGAACCCTGAATGCCAGACAGGTCAAGATCCCCGGCATCATGGTGGATTGCGTGGTGGTCTCACGAGCCGAAAACCACTGGCAGACATTTGCGGAAGTATACAACCCGTCGTTTAGCAGCGAACATAAAATTCCGATGCAATCCATCGAGCCCATGGAGATGAGCGCCCGCAAAATCATCGCCAGAAGAGCGGCGTTTGAATTGAAAGCCAACAGCGTGGTGAACCTGGGCATCGGTATGCCCGAGGGCGTCGCCAATATCGCCAATGAAGAAAAAATTCTGGATTACATCACGCTGACGGCCGAGCCGGGCGTGATCGGCGGGATTCCCGCCGGCGGGCTGAATTTCGGCGCCGCCACCAACACCGAAGCGGTGATCGATCAGCCGAATCAATTTGATTTCTATGACGGTGGGGGTCTGGACATGGCGTTTTTGGGCCTGGCGCAGGCCGATAAAGCCGGCAATCTGAATGTCAGCAAATTTGGTCCCAAGTTGGCCGGCGCCGGCGGGTTTATCAATATCAGCCAGAATGCTAAAAAGGTCATTTTTGTGGGAACCTTCACCGCTGCAGGGTTAAAGGTGTCCATTGAAAATGATGCGCTTCAGATCATTCAGGAAGGCAAGGTTAAAAAATTCATTGATCAGGTGGAACATGTCACCTTCAGCGGCCGGTATGCACTCGAAAAAAGACAACCCGTGCTGTACATCACCGAGCGTTGTGTATTTGCCTTAACAGATGAGGGCATGGCACTGGTTGAAATCGCCCCCGGGGTTGATCTGGAAAAAGATATCCTGGCCCGGATGGCGTTTGAGCCGATCGTTAAGGGAAAACCGCAGCTGATGGATGCACGCATCTTCGGCACGGCACCCATGAATCTCAAAGCAGATCTGTTGACCCTGACCTTAGAGGAGCGCCTGACGTATGATCCAGCCGAAAACCTGTTTTTTGTCAATTTTGAAGGGTATGCGATTCAATCCTCACAGGATGTTCAGGCTGTCAAGGAAGCAGTGGAAAGGATCGTTAAACCATTGGGGAAAAAGGTGTATACCATCGTTAACTATGATAATTTCACGATCATGCCCGATATTGTGGATGAATACACCGATATGGTCAAGCATCTGGTGGATCACTATTATTCGGGTGTGACGCGCTATACGACCAGCACCTTTTTACGGATGAAACTCGG
>JASFJF010000212.1:0-6850 GCA_050122255.1 Desulfobacterales bacterium | reverse complement strand
TCTGGAATTGCGGGTTCAAGCCCCATGAAAACCGCTTTTACCTCATGGAAACTGGCCAAAGGGTTGTATATTATCCCTATCATTATGGCCTACCATCCGCTGTTGTTAAACGGGCCCACCGTGGAGGTCATTAAAACGATTGTCTTATCCATTTTTTCAATCATTGCCTTTGTGGTTTGCATGGAACGCTATTTTCTAACCCATCTAAACTGGCCGGAAACTATTTTACAGGGAGTAGCCGCGCTTTTGCTCATCTGGGCCAATCCGACCTACAACTATATCGGCCTGGGCCTGTTTATCCTCCTGGTTATCTATCAAATTATCCGCAAAAAAAAACATCCCGGGCCACGGGGAAAATCGGCTTCGTAACAGCGCTGCCATATCTTCCTCTGCTTTGTTCCGCCATCCTTCTACCTTACATAGGGAGAAATGTAGTTTATGCTGGCAGAGAAGGTCTTTATAAAGACGGCGAGGATTTGAGACAGCTTTTTAGTCGTGTTGCAGGATGTAGTTAACCGCCTCATCCAGTTCGGTTTGATCTTCCAGCGCCCTGACCACCCGTTCGGCCAGTTCACTTAAGATTTTTCTGAGGGCTGTGGACAGTTTCAGCGCATCGGCATCATTGTGGACATAGGACCCTTTGCGGATGGCCTGGTCCAGCAACGCCAAAGGGTTGTAACCATTGATTAGCAACACCTGGGGCAAAGCGTCGCTGATCAATTCAACAGCATCTTTAAACTTATTTTCCATCTTGGCGGATTTGAGCTTTTCAATATGAGATTCCGATGAGCCGGTGCGGCGCACCACCCGGATGATTTCATCGATGATGTGATCTTTTTGATTTTCGATGACCTTGCGATAATACGCCAGTGCACCGATGCCCAGGCCCTGGATTTCAGACCGGCGGCCCATCAAAAATAAATTTTTATTTTCACCCAGAATCGAGATTACCCGAGCTGAAACTTTAGGGCCAAACGGCGGCCATTCGCCGATTTTGATGGCTTCACCTTCATCGATGTCCGTATTCCAGCGGGCCATGATAGCAAAGATTTTAGAATGCGTCCGGCAGTTGGCGCAGGAATAATGCAGAAATATGCGGGTCCACTTTTCGATTAAGGAGACTTTTTTGGTCTGGTAGGAATCAAAAAAGCGAACGCCGCTGCAAATGCTGTTTGGGCAGTGCAGTTTTAAGCGCGGTTTGATTAAAATGGGCGTCGAATTGGGACTTCTGCTGATGCCCAGATTGCTGATGACTTGTGCTTCTCCCGGTGGGGATTTGCTTAGAAAATCTTCAAATTTGACGGCTTCAATTCGGGTAAGATTTTGTTTGGCTGCAGCTGCGGTATTCATGATAAAGCCTTTATCCAAAGGCGCCTGGAAAGTATAGGCAATGATCCAATGCCGGAACGATTTGGTCGAATCACGGGCGATCTTATATGGATACCCGACGCAGATCAGAAAGTCAAGTATTATAAATAGTTAGGATAATTTTTGTTATGTAGTTTTCTACATTTCAATATATTAATTTAAATAGCAAATAGCAAAAACTAAACTTCTATATTAAAGCCGCTCAGATAATCCTCAAGCCCCTGGAGAGATGCCTTTGACAATTCGGTGCAGTCCCGGGCGCTTTGGATTCCTTCTGCCATGCGAGTGGCAAAAACCAGACAGGTGGGCTGGTTGCATCTCCGGCAATTGGTTTTCGGCAGCCATCGGAGGATCTCAAGGATGCCGGGTCGCGGTAATCCTTCAAAAGTCGGTTGAATCCGATCACGCCCTTTCCAGGCCGCGTTGATTTCAGCCATCAGCCATTGCATAATCTTTTCGGCTTCATCTTCATCCTTAAGGGCATTGATGGCTATCTTGCGGGCGTGCAGGGTAATGAGGCGCCCCCTGGACTTGAGAATCAGCGCCGGCGGATCTTGCAAATATTCAAATCCGCCCAGCAGGCTGTTCAGATAGGGTAACACTTCCGAGATGTCCTGATCCAGCTTGGCGATGCAGTGCAATGATTCAAACTCAGGATTTTGTTGCGGCCTAAAGATGACTTTTTTATAGCTCTTCAGTAAAGCGATTTGCTTTCTCCTGTTTCAGGTTGAGATCTGAAAGACACCGGCTAGCGATATTGCGCCACTAAATTCTCGCGTTCCTGTCAACCTAACATTTTTGGATATTGAATGGCAAATCGTTATGCACCACACGATCATGGGGTTGGGTATTGCCTTAAGACGCCGGCAGTCTGACCCATTTTTAACAGATCGCAAGCGCTGCAGTCAAAGCGTACTGCGTTCAAGCATCTAAAAATCTTGACCACAACAAAGATCGTATGATATTAAGCAGTTGAAGGGTCGGGAAGTTTTTCCAGGCAATCCTTTATAATAGCGCAATCAATTATCAGCAGCGCAATCGTGCACTCCTGTTAAGGGAATGTCATGAACCAAGCAAAAAACAACCCCGTTTTTCTGAAAGAAAGATGGGGTTGTGTGTTCTTTCAGCCCAAAGGGTTGAGCGACCTGATAATTGTACAAGAAGGCACGCATGCAGCCATTGACGCTTGATATCGTATTTAAGCTTCTGGGAACCCAGAACATACCGGGTTCCCCCAGAGAGCTCGAAATTCTGTCCGTCCGTATCACCGAACTGGTTCATTTAAATGGTGAACAGTGGATACGCGATAACCGCCAAAAGCTGATCGACGAGTGGTATTATATTGTGCGCCAGGGCATTATCCATTGAAATGATTGTTTTAACGCTTAGTTTAATAGCCACCGCAGGTGGATTTTTTTTTGAGAATTAAGTATCCAGAAATAATGAGCGGAACAACTGAAACGATGAAGCCCACAAGGAGGTTATGATGACTTCTCTGTTTGAAACCTCAGAAATAAACGGCATGAAACTGCAAAATCGATTTGTGCGCTCGGCAACCTGGGAGGGTCTGGCTGCCGAAGACGGCAGCTGCACGCCCCAGCTGCTCAACCTGATGGAAACACTGGCCGCCGGCGGTGTCGGAATGATTATCAGCAGCCATGCCTATATCCAGAAAGTCGGCCAGGCCGGCACCGGTCAACTGGGCATCCACAACGACGACATGATCCCGGGACTCAAACAGATGACCGCTGCCGTCCACAAACAGGAGGGCACCATCGTCTGCCAGCTGGCCCACGCCGGCTTTTTTGGAAATGAAAAACTATCCGGGCAGACGCCCATCGCACCATCGGCCGTAGACGGCATCGCCGAAGGCATGCGCAAGGAAATGACAACTGAGGATATCCAGCGGGTGATAACCGCATTTGCAATGGCCGCCCGCAGAGCCAAAGTCGCCGGCTTTGACGGTGTTCAAATCCATGGCGCCCACGGTTATTTGCTCAGTGAGTTTATTTCGCCCCTGTTCAATCAGCGTACCGATGAATACGGCGGCTCCATCGAAAACCGTGCCAGAATGCCACTGGCTGTACTGCAGGCCATTCGCGAGGCCGTCGGTGTTGGTTTTCCGGTATTAATCAAACTCAATTGCAAAGATTTTGATGATAATGGGCTGCAGCCGGAAGAATTCGTACAGGTTGGTAAAATGCTGGCGGATGCCGGCATCGATGCCATTGAAGTCAGCGGTGGCCTTCCGATCAGCCCTAAAAAACGCCCCAGCCAGCTGGGGATCAATAAGGAAAAAAAAGAGGCCTATTTTCAGGAAGAAGCCAGAGCGCTCCGGAAAGAAACGGACGTCACGCTCATTCTGGTGGGCGGTAACCGCTCTTATCATGTGGCTGAAGGCCTGGTGGCCGAGGGTATTGCTGATTATATTTCCATGAGCCGGCCACTGATCCGTGAGCCTCATTTAATCAACCGCTGGAAAGCCGGGGATCTGACCAAAGCCGCCTGCGTATCGGACAATATGTGTTTTCAGCCCGCCATCAAAGGCGAAGGCATTTACTGCGTCACCGAAGAACGAGAGCAAGCCAAGAAATAAGGTTTCAGGTTCAAAAGTTCCGCCGAAGATAATCCTTGCGGTTTATAGCATACGACGAAGATTGTAAAATATGAAAACCGTGAATGCGGCGATATTAGCGAAAGACGGAAAGATCCTGCAGCCGGTGTGCACCGCAAAAAATGTATAACCCCTCGCCGTCAACCAGTGTCGCCAGGGTCATGTTGAGTTGAGTGGCCAGGTCGACAGCCAGCGCTGTCGGTCGCGATAACGCAAAAATAGCCGGAATACGGGCCCGTGCCGCCTTTTGAACCAGCTCATAGCTGATGCGTGATGATAGTATGGCCAGGGCGGCACCCATGAGCTTCTTTTCCAACAGGGCTTTACCGATGGCCTTGTCCAGGGCATTATGCCGCCCGACATCTTCAGCCACCGACAACAATTCATAACGTGCGTTGTAGAGAACAGCGGCGTGGGATGCCTTTGTCCGGCGGCGCAAGGATTGCTGCGTCGTGAGGTTTTCGAGGCAGGCGCATGCCTTTTCGCTATCGATGGACGGATCATCCGCTACGGGTTTAATCAGCTGGTATAGCTCTTCGACCAATTCTTTTCCGCAGATGCCACAACTGGTCTGACTGATAAAACTGCGCCGGTCCAATGTCCTGGAAACTTTTTTCCGTCTGGCAGGGGTTAAGGTCACTGCAATGACATTGGTGTCTTCACCATCACAGATGGCAATCGAGGTGACGTCATCCATCGTATCGATGATGCCTTCCCCCAGGCAAAATCCAGCGGCATGCGCCGTTTCTTCGCCCGGCGTGCGCATAATCACAGCGTACGGTTTACCCTCCAGGCGAATGGAAAGCGGCTCTTCGCCGACCAGACGCTGTCCCCGGGCTTTATCGGACCCCTGGCCCCAGAAGATGATTTTATGGTCTGCAGAATCGTTCACCGTAATTTTTCATGCACGCTTGAGTTTTCCCTTTAAGATATACGCTGACGCAAAATTTTCAAGTTTCACAAATTACGAATGTCACAGCAGCTGAATGTCGTCCCTGTTCAGCAGGCGATGCATCTTGCCGGCAAATGGCTTGTTGAAAAAAGATTCCAACGAGCGGCTTATGGCGGCAATCTTGCCGGCATCGATGCCGGTCTCGATCCCCATCTGTGATAGCATCCAAACAAGGTCTTCGGTGGCGATATTGCCGGAAGCGCCTTTGATAAAGGGGCAGCCTCCCACGCCGCCAAAGGTCGTGTCGAAACGATTCACTCCCAGCGGTAAAGCCGCCAACACATTGGCAAGGCCTTTGCCTTCGGTATCATGCAGGTGTAGAATGACCGGGATACGGTTGGCCAGATCAACCACCCGGGCGCAAATCTGCTGTATCGAACGCGGATCGGCCATCCCGGTGGAGTCCGCCAGTACAATTTCATCGATACCCAGATCAAGCTGTTCTCTGACAAGATCAAAGACGGTTTCTGGATCGATGGCGCCCTCAAACCGGCAACCGAAGACACATTGCAGCCCACCACTGACAGTCAGCCCGCGCGTCTTGGCAGTTTTGATCATATTTTTAAATTTTCGTCGGGCGTCAACCAGCGAAACATTGGCGTTTTTACGGCTGTGGGTATCGCTGGCGGAAAGTGAGGCCGATACATGTTTCAAACCGGCGTCTGCCGCTCGCTGGACGCCTCTGGCGTTGAGCACCAGGGCACTGTAAATGACGCCCGGTTGTGCTTTCAGTGCCGCACACAGGGCCTCGGCATCGGCCATCTGGGGGATCAACCTGGGATTGACAAAAGCCGTAATCTGAATGCGCCGGACACCGGCATCGATCAGGACGTCGATGAGCTCTAACTTTTTAGCTGTCGGTACAAGCTTTTGCTCGCTTTGCAGGCCGTCGCGCAGCCCCTGCTCCTCAATCACCACCCCGGAGGGATATGATGTCACGGATTCCATATATTATCTTTTTCGTCGCATTCTATTCGTCGCGTAGATTATCTTCAGCAGATGGCCATGTAGAAATAAAGGTAGCTGTTTGGATGTCCGGGGTTCAGAGTCACAGATTCGGGTCGCTTTCCAATACGGTCTGAACTCTGAACCTTTGAACCCCCAACCCCGTAACCGACACCTGAAACCTGAAAAACCGTTATATCTTTTAGACCCACGGGGATCAACCTCTTTTGGTGCTTTCCGTCATTTCGGTTGCAAAAGCACCTGTTTTGACCTATCCCGAATTTTGCGTTAAAATTATAATTTATGGTTGCGCAAATTCCGGATCGATTCAGTATCAATAAAGAATATAAATTTCAGATATGCATCGACTTGGCAAACATAAAAGCATATGGGTTATCGTGCTATGCCTATATGGCGTCCTGATTTTGGGACACAGCGCGGTGCCGATGATATGGGCCGAGCAGACCAAGGAGGAAATAGAGCGGCAGCGGATGCTCAACCTGGAGGCCGCCAATGCTCTCTGGCGGCTAAAAAGGGCCCTGGAGAAGGAAGGCTTTTACGCCGGCCGCGTCAGGCTGAATGTCTGGCGCGCGGCGGCCATGGATGCCGGCAAATTTGACCCTCAAAAATACGAGGAATTCAAGCAGCAGCTGTATCAAAAATCGGTCAACGACTCTTTAAAATGCTTTGAATTTTATATCGAGCAAAACAGCCCGCACGATGCCAAAATGTGCCTGCAGACCTGGAAAGTTCACGCCAGCGAAATCGATCTGTTCGACGAGGACATTTACAACGAGCTGGTTCAACAGCTCGACAGTCTGAAAGATAAATCAAAATAAAATTTTATGGTTATGCAGAAAGCTCAAGCGTTGCCTTTATAACCACGAAGGGCACGAGGGACACGAAAGGATAAAAATAAATTGATGTGTTTTGCCTTTGTGATCTTCGTGTTCTTCGTGGTGAGATAATAT
>JASFJF010000211.1:0-6861 GCA_050122255.1 Desulfobacterales bacterium | reverse complement strand
ATGCCAATATGATTTCCATCCAGACCGGCGATATCCACAGCGAAATTATTGAACAGCGTCTGCCAGGTCTGCAATCCGATGGTGGAGCAGATGGTCAGCACTGCCAGATACCAGAACATCGGCTTATTTTTTATTTCTTTTGCGGATTTCATTCGACTAAGGGTGTTTTTTCCAATTAAGCCTCGGCTGATTCAAAGTTATAAACCCATTTATTTATATTTATTTTAATGAGTTAAACTTTTTCTGCGCAGCAGAAAAAGCCTGGGTTCAAAATTTTGAACCCCACCCAATATTAAAAAAATGCAGCAAAAACAATAGGTTTTTTGTTTTTTTGGTATTTTCAGTTAAAAATTATGAACCGAACCTTCAAATTTTAAGGCACTATACTATTTAAAAAAAATCGCTGGGCAGAAGTTTATAAGCTTATAACTATTTGAGTTTTATATTTAAATAAATAAAAAAAGATAATTCCGCCCGGCGAAATTACTTTTGGCAAGGGTTTTGCAATCTGACTATTTGCAGCCTAATAATTTCTTCATCTGTTCTCCTCCTTAACGGCTAATCAGAAAAACTGGTTAGCCGTTATTTTTTCGTTTGAATTTTGATCGCCTTTGCTTTAAAAATACCTCCTTGCCGGTATAACCAAATGTAAGCGCTTCGGAGCGGCCAGTTGAAGATCATCGACGTTCATACCCATATTTTCCCCAAAGAAATCCGCACCCGCCGGGAAGATTATTTTACAAATGAGCCCGCATTTAAAAAGCTGTATCGATCACCCAAGTCCCGTTTGATAAGTTTCAAGCAAATGCTGGCCGCAATGGATGACAACCAGGTGGAAAAAACTGTCATTTTTGGATTTCCCTGGAAAAATGAAAGCCTTTTTAAAAAGCACAACGATTATATCATACAGGCGGTCAACCTTTACCCGGACCGTTTTATCGGGCTGGGGTGTTTCGACCCCTTTTGCAAGGGTGCCGCCGCAGAAACGCTCCGTTGCCTCGAGCAGGGCGAATTATCCGGCATTGGCGAACTGGCCTTCTATCAGAGCGGGATTGATCATTCTGCGCTGGACCGACTGCAACCGGTCATGGAGATTTGCAGGGCTGTGGATCTGCCGGTCCTGATTCACACCAATGAACCCATCGGGCATAATTATCCCGGCAAAACCCCCATTACCCTGGCGCAAATCTATCAGTTGATTGATACCTTTGCACAAAACAAAATCGTTCTGGCCCACTGGGGCGGTGGGCTGTTTTTTTACAGTCTTCTGAGAAAGGAAGTCAAACAGCGTTTAAAGCATATCTATTTTGATACAGCCGCCTCGCCTTATTTATACGATCCGAAGGTATACCGCCTGGCAATTGAATTGATCGGGGTGGGAAAAATCCTGTTCGGTAGTGACTATCCCCTTTTGCCGCCGGCAAGATACATAGATGAGATGAAAGCCGCCGGGTTATCGGAAGCGCAGATGTTACAAATCTGTGGTCTAAACGCCGCTAAGCTTTTTCATTTGGCTGCCTAAGCTGTTTTTTATGTATTGAATAGCCACAGACCCGCACAGACGCACACAAACTTTTTTTATTAACCGCAGACCCACGCCGACGGACGCAGATATTTTTGCCACGCGACCTGCGCGATCAAAAAGTCTACGCAAGTCTGCGTATGTCTAAAGCTAATGATTAATCTTAAAATGTTTTCCTTTGTTGAAGCGATCAATGAGTAAGTACAAAGTTGCCGTGGTGAGATACGAAAAACCGCTCGAGTCGGTCCGCCAGGCGGTTGATCTATGTGCCGGCCTGGAACACATGCCGGCCGGGGCCCGGGTATTCATCAAACCCAATATTGTATTCTGGACCCGGGCCGTTGCCTTCCCCAAGTGGGGGGTAATCACCACTTCCCGGGTCGTGGAAGATATCATTATTTTACTTAAAGAACGGGGAATTGACGATATTACCATCGGGGAGGGCACGGTCACAATGCATCCTAAGGATACTGCCACTGCGACCCATGCTTTTGAAACCCTCGGATACGGGATATTGAAACAAAAGTACGGCATCAAATATATAAATATTTTTGAAAGACCCTTTGAAAAAATAGATTTAGGTGATGGAATTGAGCTAAACTTCAACAGCGATATTTTAAGCAGCGACTTTGTTGTCGATTTGCCGGTGATGAAAGCCCACAATCAGACCGTGGTGAGCCTGGGCATTAAAAACCTGAAGGGCACCATCGATATCCCCTCGCGCAAAAGGTGCCACACGATGACACCGGGCAAGGACCTGAACTTCCAGGTTGCCAGGCTGGCTGATAAAATGCCGCCCATGCTGACCTTGCAGGATGGGATCTATACCTGCGAGCGCGGTCCCGGTCCGGACGGCCGCATGCACCGCAGCAATCTGCTGGTGGCCTCATCCGATGTGCTGGCCGCCGATTTTGTCGGAGCCAAACTGCTTGGCTATCAACCGCAGCAGGTTCCGCACCTGATGCATGCCGCCCACAACCATTGCCGCCCCGTTGATCTTTCCGATATCGACATCCGGGGGCACGGCATCGAGGGCCTTGCCAAATTTCACGAATACGATTTTCGATACACGGATTCCCAAGACGCCACCCTGCCCCTGCCGCTGGCCAAACAGGGACTCAAAGGCATCTATTACCGCAAATACGATCTTTCGATGTGCACCTACTGTTCCGGAGTAAACGGTGTCATGCTGGCGGCCATCGGCGCTGCTTGGAAAGGTAAAGCCTGGGAGGATGTCGAGATTTTAACCGGCAAATCCATGCAACCGAGCCCCGGGATGAAAAAGACCATTTTGCTGGGTAAATGTATTTATCAGGCCCATAAGGACAATGCGGATATCCAGGAGATGATTGCCGTCAGGGGGTGCCCGCCGTCACCCGGGGCCATGCTGAAAGCGCTTCATAAAGCCGGCATCGATGCCGATTCGGGACTGTTTGAAAACATAGAACAGTTGCCGGGCGTTTTTTACAGCCGTTACCAGGGGCGGCCCGAGTTCGATGAGTCCTTTTTTGAGGTAAAGGAATAATCTAACCGCTTTGCGTGACCTTCTTTGACCGAGGGAGGCAAAGCCCTATTGTTTTAGTCCGCTTGAGGAAAAACTTTGTCTGCGCTGTCTGCGTGCGTCTGCGGTTAGAAGAATCAAAAAAGAATTGCGCGCAGGGATTGCAGAATGGGCTCCATGCGGTTGCGGTGCTCTGGGGGGATCATCAGGATTTTCAAGGGCTGATTTTGAATCAGCCCGGTCGATGTGCAATCCAATTTACCCTCTTTATAAGCCTGCCGGTGTTTCTGATTGGCCATGACTTTAAGGACATCCAGCAGATTACCGCTGCAGCCGTCGGCATCCAGGTGCTCGATGGTCTGCAGCAAAACGGTGTTGACTGAAAGCACGAGTTCATCGATGTCCGCGTAGCCATGCTTGCCGCAATCATGGCGCGATACCAGACAGCGACAGCCAAACGGGCGCACACGGTAAAGGGGACATTGGTCATGGCTTAAGAAAGGGCACGGATGTCGTTCAGGCTGTTTTTCGTCCGGTGGCTCGATGCCTTCGGCACACATATGGGCCAGCTGATTGGTGGTGATTTGGGGCCGAAAATGCGATATTTTGGACGACCTGCGAATGATAGCGTTCCAATCCATATCTTTTTCTGATAGCACCCGATGAATGATCGTATAGCCCTCAATCGTTGTCAGGGTCACACTGGTGGTGCAGCAATGGGCGCAGCCTTTTTTACAAACAAGCTCCCGCCTTTTGATAAACCGGTCATAGACATCATAAATCTGGATCAATACCGCTAATTTTGAGTTCAGATTCATTCTTTTTTCCCACACACACCATCAAATGCCTCAAGGACTGATTCCAGGGTCGCATTTGTCCGGCAGGCAGGTTGGTTGCAGTTGGCCGGATCGACCTCGAAGCACGGATCACAACTCACTGCCGGCCTTACGATCTGAGCCCGGGGCCCCGGTGGTTTCCAGCGTTCCGGATCCGACGGGCCGAAAATCACGACACTGGGAATTCCCATAAAAGCTGCCAAATGGCTGATGCCGGAATCATTGCCGATATATCCATCGGCGGTTTTTAACCAATCCACCAGATCCGTCAGTTCACTGAAACGGTTTACCCGGCGGTTCTGGTTCTCTATTTCTGAATCCAGGTCCGTTTCCGCCGGACCGCACACAAACTGCGGTGTCAATCCCTTCTTTTCAAGCACCCCGGCCAGTTTTATAAATCGGCTCAGGGGCCAACGTTTGCGGATGCTGCCCGATCCTGGATGAATGATGATTTTTGAATTTTCCATCGATTGATCCACTCTGGGGGTCTGTTTCCAATGCCGCAAAGACAATGTTTCATGCGCATTAGTCGATTCGATCAGTCCGCCATTCATAAGATTTTGAAGCAGATATTCGGTCACATGAATCCTGTCCCGGGCCGGCGGCCGCGGCGGGATCCGCGCGCACGGGCCATCGGTGATCTCATTAATGGCGTTTTCGAGTTCAAGCGAGAATGAAAAAACAACAATCGTTGTATAGCTGCGGATGAAATCTTTGATTATGGCATCGGCTCGACCGGAAAAAAGCGAGGCCCAAAAGGCCGCCTCCAGCGGATACGCTGTATCAATCAGTCCTAGCTTGGCAGCCAGTTTTCCGATCTGACCCTGGCAGAGGAGTTCGATACGGCCAAATTGTTTGCGCAGCGCGATAATGGGCGCAAAGGTTAAAACCACATCGCCCAGGGCGCCCTGGTGGATTATCAGTAGCCTGGCAGCTGCCATAGCATTCTTTACAATGCAATCAAATATTGATTCAGTTTCAAAAGTTATCTTTCAATTCTCGATCGTTAGCAGAATGAATTATCCGATGATCGGCATTATATAGTGCGTTGCCTCAGAATGACGGACCCAATGCGTGCGAGTCATGTCATCATTATTCCGTATTTTCTAATGCCTTGGCCATCTCTGCCAGCTTGCCAGAATCGACCTTGTAATAATTTTCAAGATGTTCAATCTGCCCGGATGTCGGAATGCGGATGCCTCTTTCCAATTCCACCAGGCGAGACGGCGGAATGCCGGCGCCCTGACAGATTTCTGTTAAGCTTAATTTGCTCTCAGCCCTCAGCTGAACCAATCGCTCACTAAAGTCACTCATCAGTCACTCCTTCATCCAAAAAATTCATCATTTCAGCCCACCAGGGCTCGTTCGAGCCGGAGGGCCAGCTGTTATGCCCTGCCTCTGCAAATGTCCACAGGCGCTTTGGCCCGGACAAGGCCTCGTAGAGGCGGCGGGTCAGCCGGTTGGGGATGATTTTATCCTGTCCGGCCAATATGACGGCAACCGGGCCCCGATAATTTGCCAGGTTTGCTACGTTATCATAGCGGTCTTTGACAATCCAGCGCGCCGGTAAGAACCAGTATTGATCCTGGGCCAGATTCGGCAATGTATCCCAGGGTGTGATCAAGGCAACCCCTCGGATGGGAGCATTACTTTGGGCCAGCGCTGCACACACAACACCACACCCGAGAGATTCACCCAGAAGAAAAATCGGCGAGCCAAATTCTTTTGATGCCAGCCGGATGATTTCAACTGCATCTTCTGTGAACTGAGGCTCGCCGACTTTCCCCGAGCGGGCGCCATAACCTGGATATTCGGCCAGAAGCACCCGGTAGTCGAGTCGGTTGAGCGCGGTTTTGTAATACAAACGATTGAGGGCATTACCCGCATTTCCGTGGAACACGACTATGGTACCGCGGGATTTGTTTGATTTAGCTTCAGATACGAATCCACGGTAAGTGTCAATCGTGTGCGGCCAAATGCGCAGTTTTTTATTTTGCGCCAGTTGCGCGATAGTTTCAGGATTCGAACGATTGGGGTGGTAGATAAAAAAGTCCTGAAAGAAATACATGCCGCATACAATGATCAGATAGAAAATAGGTAGGCGTGTCATCAATTTTTTCATATGCCAGCTACGAATTGCAGAAATCCATTATGATTTGCACCCGCACCCGGGTGGAGTATGACCGAATCCATATTTGCATGTTCAACGGCTGCATGTTCGCCATCACCGGCGGGGACAAAAAAACTGTATCTATTCAACGCCTGATACGGCAATAAATTGAGCCTCGGCGGCGCCTGCCCGAATTGCTTTGGCAGCCGTGTATTCCGGTGAATGATAAAATTCAATTGCTCTGGTCAGATCAGGGAACTCAACCACAACGATGCGCCACGTTTCTTCCGGGCCTTCTAAGGTGACGGTCTCACCCCCGCGGGCAATAAAACGGCCCCCATATTGGGCAATGATGTCCGGAGTCACTTTTATGTATTCGTTGTATTTATCCCAGTCGGTCACGTTCACTCTGGCTATCATGTATGCAGCCATCAAGTCGTCCTCCCTTTAGATCGATGTATTTTGGGCTTCGGATCTAATTTGGATTATCACGGTACGTAAAGGTTCGATGAGGGGGGAAGGGAAACGCCCATCCGGCGCGGTATAGCGGTTCCGGCTTTACCGCGCCAAACGGGGACTGTTTTTGCCTCTGGCGCAACCCGGGGTAACAAAAAAATGTCAAACCGGCAGGCTTATTTGGCCTTGCCGATCCTGAACATCTTCGTGCCGCAGGTCGGACATATGCCCTGGGTCGCAGGTCTACCATTTTTCATAGTGATTTCCTTTGGGTCTTTCATTTCTCGTTTGGCTTTACACTTAACGCAGTAAGCTTCCATCGTTTTACCTCCTGCAAATTATTTAAATAGCGGCTTGGTTGTTCAACGCCAAATTTAATACGACTGGCAGGCCTACGCCTTTTTCGACAATCCATCTCGCCATACCGATTGGGCCT
>JASFJF010000210.1:0-6881 GCA_050122255.1 Desulfobacterales bacterium | reverse complement strand
CTGACATTGTCTACGGCTTTGGCGATATATCCGCGGACATAAAAATAGGTTCGCAGGTTTTTGATCTCCAAAAGGTTTTTATTGCCCATAACCACCGTCATTAATCCCTTAATCTCGGATCCAGGGCGTCTCTTAAACCGTCACCCAGAAGATTGAAGCCCAACACCGCCAGCAGTATGGCCAGCCCTGGAAAGGTCATCACCCAGGAAGCCCGTAAAATTAGTGCCCGGCTCTTGGCAATCATAGCGCCCCACTCAGGTGTGGGCGGCTGTGCACCCAACCCCAGAAAGCTTAAAGCGGCCATATCCAGAATGGCCGAGGCAAACCCCAGAGTCGTCTGCACGATTAGCGGGCCGAGGCAGTTGGGTAAAATGGCAATAAAGATGATGCGAAAATCTCTGGCGCCGATGGCGCGCGCAGCGCTGACATAGTCTTTTTCGCATTCCTCGAGCACGCTGCCGCGCACTATACGCGCAAAGCGCGGGATATATGTGATGGCGATGGCAATCATGGCATTTTGCAGGCTGGGGCCTAAATATGCCACCACCACAATCGCCAACAGGATATAGGGGAAGGCCAGGATAATATCCATAAAGCGCATGATAATGCTGTCTCGGTAACCTTTGTAATAGCCGGAAACACAGCCCAGCAGAGTGCCACAGACAAATGCCAGACCGACGCTGATCACCGCCACCAGCAAAGACACCCGCGCACCGTAAATTAGGCGTGAAAGGATATCGCGCCCCAGATCATCGGTGCCCAGGATATTTTTCCATGTGCCGGTCTCATGCCATACCGGTGGTTTGAGCTGATCATAAAGTGATGTCTCAAGGGGATCGTGTGGACTCAGGTAGGGCGCAAATATGGCGCTTAAAATAAAAAGGGTAATTATCACAAGACCCAGGACTGCAGTTTTGTTGCGCCACAGCTGGCTGATCTGATCAAAAAACGGGTGCCGGTCTTCCGGGCTTTTTTTCGGTTTGTCCTTGGCCATTTAAAATCACTTCTCATTTATTTTACACTGATCCTGGGATTAATAACCGCATACAAAACATCCACACACAGGTTAATCAAAATAAATATCCCCGCAATGAACAGGGTGCCGCTGCGGATGACCATATAGTCCCGCTGCATGACGGCGTCATACATCCACTTGCCCACCCCCGGCCAGGCGAAAATAGTTTCTGTCAGAATCGCACCGCCTAACAGCACGCCGAACTGAAGGCCGATGGTGGTGACCACCGGGATGAGCGCATTGCGCAGGGCGTGTTTGAAAATGACAATAAACTGGGAAAGCCCCTTGGCTTTGGCGGTTTTGATGTAATCCTGGCGCAAAACCTCCAGCATCGATGAGCGGGTCATGCGGGCCACGATGGCCGTCGGAATGGTGCTCAGAGTCACCGCCGGCATAATGATATGCCAGATCGCATCCCTCAGGGCCGCCCAGTTGCGGGTTATTATGGCGTCCAGAATGTACAGGTTGGTGATGGTTTCAAGCTCTACACCCACACTCAGCCGGCCCGACATGGGCAGCCAGCCGAGGTTGAGGGCAAAGATGAGCATAAATACCAGTCCCAGCCAGAAAATGGGCATACTGACACCCACTAAAGCACCGAGCATGCTCAAATAATCGAATATGGAGTATTGTTTGGTGGCAGAGATAATGCCGAGGATCATGCCGGCAAAGCAACTGATTAGCAGGGCCACAATGGAAAGCTCGATGGTGGCCGGAAAGCGCTGCTTGACCTCGATCCAGACCTTCTGGCGCGTCCAGATGGTCTCCCCCAGATCCCCCTGCATCAATTGTTTGAGAAATAACCCGTATTGCTCATGCAAGGGTTTGTTGAGCCCCAGGTGCTCCCGGATTTCCTGCAAGGCCTCTTCCGAGGCGCGTTCTCCCATCAGCAGTTCGGCAGGATCTCCCGGTGTCAGATGCAGCATTAAAAATACCAGGATAGACACACCCAGCAGGGTAGGGACGAGCACAAATATTCTTCGAATGATGTAGGCGATCATTGGGAATGTGGACTAAGGTCTTGTGTAATTGATTTGCGAGACGTATCCTTGTATGGATTTTTTCAAGCTAAGCATTAAACCTCTATACCAAAAAAAACAGGGTGTAAACAAAAAAGGGAAAGAGGCCAGGCCTCTTTCCCTTTGATCTTGTATGCTAAAACATCACAACGGTTTTACTTCAGCCAGACATTTTTCATCCGCACAGAGCCTGTCGGATGCAGCTTGAAGTTTTCGACGTTGTTAAGTGCCGGCCAGATAACGGTGGAATGCGCCACGCTGATCACCGGGACTTCGTCATAGATGAGTTTCAGGGCTGTTTTGTATATCTCGGCGCGCTTGCTCTGATCAACGGTCTGTTTTCCCTGCTGGATTAACTTGTGGTACTGCTCATTGTGCCACTGGGTTCTGACCGAAGACGAAGCCAAACCGTCGAAGAGAACTGCCAGGAAATTGTCCGGGTCGCCGTTGTCACCGGTCCAGCCTAGCTGAAACAGATCCATGTCCTCCGGTTGCTCGCGTTGACGTTTCAGATAGGTTCCCCATTCGTAACTGACCACCCGGGCTTTGATGCCGATTTTGGCCAGGTCGGCCGCCATGGCCACCCCGATTTTCATGCCGTCCGGGTTGTAAGGCCTGGGGACTGGCATGGACCACAGGGTGATCTCCGGTAAGCCCTTGCCTTCCGGAAACCCGGCCTTGGCCAGCTCGGCCTTGGCCAGTTCCACATCGTATTTAAAACCCGGAACCTGCTCATTATAGCCCCACATGGTGGGCGGGATCGGGTTTTTGGCAACCTGGCCCATTCCCTGGTACAGGTTGTCTACAATCGCCTGACGGTTGATGGCATGCGCAATCGCTCTGCGCAGATGAATGTTGCTCTTCCACGGCTCTTTGGTGTGGTTGAAAGACAGGTAGCCGATATTCATACCCGGCTGAGAAATGAGTTTAATGTTTGGATCCTGTCGGGCGAGCTCCACATCCGCGGGATTGGGAAACTGGCAGATATGGATGCTGCCGGCTTTCAGCTCCAGAAAACGCACCGAATTTTCGGGTATAGAACGAAAAACCACTTTTTCCAAATACGGACCGGCGGATTTGTCCCAGTAATCCTTGTATTTTTCCAGGATAATCTGATCGTCTTTTACCCATTTGACAAACTTAAACGGACCGGTCCCCACCGGATTGCGCAGAAACTCTTTAGGATTTTTCATGAAAGCCGTCGGGCTGATAATATCCGCAAAGTCCATGCCCATATTGGCAAGGAAGGGGGCCTCGACCCTTTTGAGTTTGAAAACCACCTCGTACTCACCGGTGGCTTCGATAGCGCCGATGGTATCATCCATTTCCATCGAAACCCAGTACTCGGGTGTACGCTCCTGGGCCGGGATATCCCATCCTTTGCCATGAAATTTGACATTGCGCTCTTTCATCATGCGGCCGATGGAAAATACCACCGCATCCGCATTGAAAGGTGTGCCGTCATGAAACTTGACACCTTTGCGCAGCTTGAATGTATAGGTCTTGCCATCCGAAGAGATCGTCCAGGATTCAGCCAACCCGGGTTCTAGCTCGGTGGATTCGTCCTTGTAGGCAACCAGCGCTTCGTAAAGATTGTCGCAGATCATAAAAGAGTTGCCGTCGGTCTCATAGGCCGGATCCAGCCCGACCGAGTCCCCGCCGCGACCAAAAATCAGGGTGCCGCCCGATTTGGGTGCCGCCAGTGCCGTACCGGCACACACGAAGATGGCTAAGGTGAATAATAAAATAATTTTTTTGAACATGTGTCCCCCTTTCGTTTGGTTGGTTAACATGCTTCTAACAAATAAAGATCTGCTAAACAAGGGTATATGAGATCTCTAACAAAAGCAAAATTGAATGTCAAAATTAAACTGCACAAGGTGCAAGTTTTGGATATTTAGCCATATTATCTAAACAACAACCTATATTCTATTTTCTTCGACGCCGTGACAGGCCACATAAACGCCGGAATCCTGCTCGATCAGCCGGGGTATTTCATTAGTGCAGCGGTCGTTGGCATAGATGCAGCGGCCATGGAAGACGCAACCTGAAGGCAGGTTGATGGGTGTGGGGACCTCACCTTTGAGCTTCAGGTGCTTTGGTTTTTGAACGCCTAAATCCGGAATAGCGCTCAGCAAAGCCCGTGTGTAGGGATGCGTCGGTTGTTCGTATAACCTTTGGGTGGGCGACAATTCACAGATGGTGCCCAGGTACATGACCGCCACGCGCGTGCTGATGTGTTTGACTACCGAAAGGTCATGGGTGATGAACATATAGGTCAGTCCTCGATTTTCTTGGGCTTCCATCAGCAGGTTTAAAATCTGGGCCTGAATGGAAACATCCAGGGCCGAAACCGGCTCATCGGCCACGATAAATTCTGGGTCGACCATCAGGGCCCGGGCAATGCTGATCCGTTGTCGCTGGCCGCCGGAAAATTCATGCGGATAGCGCCCGGCCCAGGCTGGATCCACACCCACCTGGCGCATCACCGCGGCCACCTTGTCCCGGGCGGCCTGGGCCGTGATAGATCTATTGTGAAAATAGACCGGTTCCGCCAGCATCTTATTGACCGTCATGCGGGGATTTAAAGAGGCATACGGGTCCTGAAAAATCATTTGCATTTTTTTACGAAAGGGCAGCATTTGCTGGGGGCTCAGATGATCAATGCGTTGATCCTGATAGTGTATCTCGCCGCTGTTAGGCGGGTAGAGTCCCATAACGGCTCTGGCCAGAGTGGATTTTCCGCAACCGCTTTCTCCCACAACACCCAGGGTTTCGCGTTGCCTGATCACAAAACTGACCGCATTAACCGCCTTGACGGTGGTCTTTTTGCGAATCATTCGCCCGTTTTCCCATGCCAGCTGATCGAGCAAACCACCGGAAATATCAAAGTGTTTTACCAGTTCTTTAACAGTTAATAGACTATTGTTTGCTTCCATGGCGACTAGTTTTGGAGCTGCCGTTTGTAGAAAAAAGTGCTCATTTGATCATATGGCACGCAACCATGCGACCCTGCTGTTCCTTGCTGATCAGGGCCGGCACCTCTGCGCTGCAGATCGAACCGCTGACTGTGCAGCGTGGATGAAATGCACAGCCCCGGGGGATCTCGGTCAGATTCGGCATCATGCCGGGAATCTGGTTTAAACGCGAGCCCGGCGGAATAATGCCGGGTAATGCTTTGATTAATCCCTGCGTATAGGGATGCCGGGGGTTCTGAACCACGGACTGGGTTAATCCGCTTTCTACGATTTTGCCGGCATACATGACCACTATTTTTTCGGTGATCTGGGATACAACGCCCAGGTCATGGGTGATCAGGATCAAGCCCATTTTCTCAGACGCGCATAATTCCAGCAGCAAATCCATAATCTCGGCCTGAATGGTGACATCCAGCGCGGTGGTGGGTTCATCAGCGATGATCAAACCGGGATTGGTCAGCAGCGCAATGGCGATGACAATGCGCTGGCGCATGCCGCCCGAGCACTCATGGGGGTACTGCTGCAATCGTTTCTCGGGAGATGGAATATGGACCTTTTTTAATTTTTCAAGGGCGATGTCCAGCGCATCGGATTTACTGACATTCTCATGGGCCAAGACGGTTTCTGTCATTTGGGTGGCGATAGTCAGAACCGGATTGAGCGTCATCATAGGGTCCTGAAAAATCATGCTGATACGGTTGCCGCGGATGGCACGCATCTCCTCTTCAGATAGCCGATTGAGCTCCTGATTTTCATAGATAATTTTTCCACCGGAAATATAGCCGGGCCTGCTAATCAGATTGATGATTGCAAAACCGGTAACCGATTTTCCGGCACCGCTTTCGCCCACAATGCCCAAGCGCTCGCCCCTGTCCAGGGTGAAGCTGATACCGTCGATGGCGGTTAATTCACCGGACCATAAAGCGAATTTAACTTCCAGATTTTTAACTTCGAGTAAATGACTCATTTAAGTTAGTGTTTGGTGTATAGTATTTGGAATTTGATTAATCCCTATGGAAATGTTTAGCTTTTTTTCGATGGCAAGGCGCAAAGTGTTTCAAAAGCGGAGCGTACACGCCAGTACGTGAGCATTTTGAAGCGGTTTGTAACGCAGCCAGCGGGCAAAAGATGAATATTTGCATAGGGATTTAGCCTTTATATAGTTTGGGATTGAGCACATCCCGCATCCAGTCTCCCAGCAGCAAAACCACCAGGAGAAAAATGATCAGCAGGACACCAGGGAAAAAGGTAATCCACCAGGATCCGCTGAAGATATATTCAAAGCCGGACCGGATCAAAGACCCTAATGAGGGTTTTGTTATGGGCATGCCCAACCCCAGAAACGAAAGGGCGGCCTCGCTCATGACTGCATTGGCCACCTGGATGGTCGAAAGCACCAGTACCGGGGTAAGGGTATTGGGCAATATGTGTCTGAAGATGATCCGCCCGCCGCTGAGGCCGATCACCCGGGCCGCCTCGACATACTCTTTGTTTTTTTCGCCCAGCACAGACGCCCGCACCGTTCGGGCATACTTGGGCCATTCAGACATGCCGATAATGATGATTAATAAAGGCACGGCCAGTTCTTCCCAGCGGCCGACACCAAAGGCCAGCTTGAAAATGGCGCTGGTAAAAATGGCGACGATCAGGTAGGGGATTGAAAATTGAATATCGGCAATGCGCATTAGAAATGCATCCAGCTTTCCCCCGAAATAACCGGCCAGCAGGCCCACCAGAATGCCGAGCAAAGATTGGAACAACACCGCACCGACACCGATGATCAGCGATACACGCAAACCGAAAATCATGGTGCTGAGCAGATCGCGGCCCTGAATGTCGGTTCCCAGCAGGAATTTTTCGTTGCCGTTT
>JASFJF010000209.1:0-6903 GCA_050122255.1 Desulfobacterales bacterium | reverse complement strand
GAGATCCCTTTTACCCCCATCATGGTGTGGTTTTGATAGACAAGGTAGATGGCAAGCGCCATTTTGGTGGTGAGTTTTCATTTTTTGCCGAAAAGAATCCATATAAGGAATTGGATGTCACAGCCGCCAGGATACGGATGCCCTGGTTTTTTGCTGCAGATCATGAAATAAAGTGGGAAAGCGATTATGCGCGCATCCTTCTCAATCCTGAAATGGAGACCTATGATCATGTCAATTATTTTTTAAAAAAAAGCCATGAAGATAAAAACATGCTGTTGCTGATCGGATATTGGAAAGGCGCTGCTTACCGCGTATTTTGCGAGCTGAAGATGAATAAATAGAAGCTGTCTCAAACCCTGCAGACGATGATCATTCGCCGTGCTTGCGATCCTCAACGTATCGAATCAGTTTCTGCTCCAGTTTCGGGTCCATCTGAGGTTTTTCATATGCCGCCAGCCGCCTGGCCAGCAGGTTGCCAGCCCGTGCCGTTATATCGCACGGTTCCAGTGTGAGCCAGTTGTCATGGTTACTGCGGTCACTCAAATCCGGGATGAAAAATTCATCCCGGCAGCGATTGACGGTATGTTCTTCCATCAGATAATTGCCGGATGTTCCCAATTGCTTTATCAGATCCATGGCAAAAGCGTCACGCGAGAACTCGACCGGTGTGATCAATTTTTTGACCGCCCCGCAGAGGTCTTCGTCTGCAATGAATTTTTCAAAACTCATGGCAAGCATGGAGCCGTAAGTGCCGCAGGCATGCAGACTCAGGTTGACACCGCTCAGGGCTGCCGTGGCCAGCATCACTGCCGACTCCATGCCGGCCTGGTAATCGAGGCAAAACGAATCGGTCAATGTCCCGTGGCTGCGGCACGGCACGTTATAGTATCGTCCCAAAGCCGTAACGATGGCAACGTGTTTGGCGTCTTCGGGGGTGGCATTGACGTACCCGCCGGTACGCATATCCATGGGGCTGCCGCCCAAACCGTAAACCAGCGGTGTGCCGGGACGAATCAGCTGTGCCAGGCAGATGCCCGCCAGGGTGGTGGCATTGGAAATTACCAGAGAACCTGCGATCGTGATGGGCCCTGTGGATCCAAGGGTGCAGGCCGAATGAATGATTGCCGGCTGCCCGGCGGCGGCATACACCATCAACGCTTCAACGCTTTCAGGGGCATACTGCAGGGGAGACAGGGAATCGATCAGGGAAATCATGACCGGCCGGTCCAACGGCCCCCAGATCATTTGTCCCAGGTTCAGAGAGTCCCGGGCGGCGACCTCAGAGGCCGAGCTGCCCATAATGGGTTTGTCGGTCAGCGTCAGGGTGGCCAGCAGCAGATCCAGATAGGCCGTTTCGATGGGGACGTCACTGGGCTGCACCACGATGGCACTGTTAAAGTCAATATATTTTGAGGTTTGGACCAGTTTGCAAAAGGTCTCTACATCGGTCAGACGGGCATTTCGTTTTTGGCCCGACGGCTCGATGATAAAGGGCGGGCCGTAACCGGGCGCCATTACGTAGTTGGTTTCGCCGATGCGGATGTTGCGGGAGGGATTGCGGGCCTCGATGGTAAATGCCGCCGGCACGGCCGCCAGTGCGTCCTGTATATCCTGTTCTTTAAAGTGCACCATGGATCCATCCACTTTAAATCCGTGCTTCTTGAAAAGCGACAATGCTTTTTCGCTGGGAAAGCGGATACCGACGTCGTGCAACAGTTCCAGAGAATGGGCGTGAATAATATCCAAAGATGCCTTGTTGAAGTTGATAAGGGCTCTGTTCATGGTATTACCTTGTGCCACCTGGTTTCACGCGAGTCTTCGTTATTGAGCGTTTTGTGTTTGGCAAAAAGACAACTGGCACGCTAATCTGTATTTATTCTGTCGGAAGAAAGCCGGAATAGCAGTATTCGACCGGGCCGATCATAATCACGGTATCATCTTTTTTGAGTTCGATTTTTACCGATCCGGCCGGCATGATCACCGTCATGCGCTTTTCACTTGTCAGCCCCCGTCGATGGGCGGCGCCTGCAGCGGCACAGGCGCCGGTTCCGCACGCCGTGGTCAGCGCACCCGGGCGCTCCCAGACCGAAAGCTTCAACGTTTTGGGATCCACAAGCTGCGCGATGCCGATGTTGGTTTCTTGCGGAAAAAGCGGATGCTTTTGCAGCTTTGAGCCGTAGGCTGCCAGATCGATTGTATCCAAATCATCCACAAAGAAAACCGCATGCGGATTGCCGATGTTCATGCCCACCGGGTCCTGGAGGGGGCCGGCACCGATTTTCAGATGAAGCGTATCCATTTCTCGGGCCAGAGGGATGTCCTGCCAACCGGTGCGCAACTGCCCCATCTCAACAGCCACTTCTTTTTCGGCGACCATGCGGCATCTGAGTCGACCACCCCGGGAGTCAATCACCACATCATTACACTTGCTTTCCTGCAGGCAGAGCCACCCGATACAACGGGTGGCATTTCCGCAAGCCTCCACTTCGCGACCGTCCGGGTTGAAAATGCGCATAAACGCGTATTCATCAACGCTTTTCGGTGGTTCGACAATCACGAGTTCATCAGCGCCCACACCTTCATGCCGGTCGCAAATCCGGACGACCTCTTCAACAGACGGCCGGTAAGGTTTAGTGCGCCCGTCAATGATGATAAAATCGTTGCGCAACCCGTGCATCTTGATAAAGGGCCGGCCGCGCCGTCCGATTACAGTCTTGATTGCGCTAAAAGGGATCGGTTCAGCCATCGATTTGTTTCCCTCCAAGGATATGCCTGGCATTGGACACCGTTGAAATCTTTTGGCGATTACACAAATGCCCCCCCGCTTTGTCAAGTCATAATTTTGGATGCCGGTGCTTTTTAGAATCAGATTTGTAGTGGTTGTCAAAAAAACGTTCCGATTGCGGAACGCTTTTTTGCGACAACACTTTTGCCGCCATCTTTTTTTAAAACACTCATATGACAATCGGTATAACTGTTGCCGCAGGGCCGATGGCGTTCTTTTGAAAAATTCATTTATTGCCCTCGGCATCTATGCGGGGATCCAGCACCATGGCAACCGATGACGTGTTTTTCATGGGAGTAAAATTGACCTGCTTCGACGGCTGAATAATGGTGACGCGTTCCTTACGCCTTAAAACCATATTGATAACGGAAAAAGTGCCGGCGACCGCCGACCAATAGACAAAAAGTCCATAGGGGGTTTTGAGCAGCATCATGGCAATAGATGCCAGTACAGGGCCGAAGATTGCGCCAATGCTGTAACACAGCAAAAGAGCCGAACTGATCGCCACCGCCTCCTTACCTTCGAAGACATCATTGGCCCGGGCAACGGCCAGCGGGTAGACCGCAAAGATCAGTCCACCGAATATGGCCATTTCAAAAAGAAGCCAGTTATAAGAAATCCCAGTGTTCATCACCATACTGAAACTGAGCAATGCAACAAAGGCGGCGATAAGGCCCAATACGAGTGTGCGGTCAAAGCGATCCGAGATAATGCCGATGAGCCATTGCACTGCGAAACCACCGATTACCGTTGTCGACATAAGCCATGACAATTGAAAGACCGACAGCCCGATTTTTGTGCCGAAAACCGGAACCATCGAAAAAAAGGCACTGTTGACCAGGCCGGCGGCGATACACCCCAGCATCCCGAGAGGAACAGTCTGAAAAAGCGCTTTGAACGTATAACGGATTGGTTGCGGCAATTCGGGATGGACCGATCGAGTTGTCGATACCGGAATCAGGCTTAATGAAAACAAAAGCGCCGCAATCCAAAACAATTGCTGGCCGCTGTCATCCCCCAGGTTAAGCAATTGCTGACCAACACCGATTCCCAGATAAGTCAAGGTCATGTAGATGGAAAAAATGCGCCCCCGCGTATGGCTTTGACTGCATTCGTTTAGCCAGCTCTCTACCACCATAAACAGGCCGAAAACGGTAATCCCGTTCAAAAATCTGAGAATCGCCCAAAAAATGGCCGAGATAAACAGTCCGTGCAGAATAATGATGATGGTGGTGGCTGCAGCAAATACGGCAAAGGATCGGATGTGGCCGACCCGTTCAATTAAGCGATGGCATACAAAGTAGCCGCACATCAATCCCATAAAATAACACGCCATCGTCATACCGATGGTCAGGGTCGAAAAACCTTCCTGGGTCATGCGAAGACTCAGTTGGGTGAACAACACCCCACCACCCATCAAAAAAAACAGGGCGGATGTAAAGAGGGCCCCAAAAGAAAATAGTGTCGCTATCATTCCCTATATCTTTCAGAAAATGTGGTGTGGTTTGTGAGCCCTTAGATTTTACAGGCCGCATGTAATTAATGGGTCTGATCGCAAAAATCAACGAAAAAGATAATCGAAAATAATCAGCTGGTAGAATGGGTCTGATAATGATAAATGTTTGCAACGCTAAATCAACACAGATAGGAATGCATCATGAAAACGCGTATGAATGTTCATGAGACTTTGGGCCGGTACATACTGGCCGATGGTATGGACTTGGTTATGGACCTGAACAAATCCCATGGCAGTTGGATAGTGGACCAGAGGAACGGTGTGGAGTACCTGGACCTTTACACCATGTATGCGTCCCAGGCGATCGGCTACAACCACCCCAAGATGCTTGAAATCAGCGATGAGCTGGCCCGGGTGGCCACCCAGAAGCCGATCTGCTCGGATATCTATACAGTTGAAATGGCCCGATTCATGGAAGTCTTCGCGCGGGTGGCCATGCCGCCGTACCTGCCGCATGCCTTTTTTATCGAAGGCGGCGCTCTTGCGGTTGAAAACGCTCTGAAGGCCGCCTTTGACTGGAAAACCCGCTTCAACCGCATCGCCAGAAAGGATGCTGTCCACGGCGACATGATCATTCATTTCAAAGAAGCATTTCACGGCCGCAGCGGCTACACGCTATCGCTGACCAACACTTATAATCCCGAAAAGACCCGTTTCTTTCCCAAATTCGATTGGCCGCGGATCGACAATCCCAAGCTTTGTTTTCCGATTGATGCGGCTGAAGCGCAAAGGGTATCTGAAATCGAACGGCGGGCGCTGGACCAGGTCAAGCAGGGCATCCGGCAGTATGGAGACCGTCTTGCCGGCCTAATCATCGAGCCCATTCAGAGTGAAGGCGGTGACAATCACTTTCGGCCCGAGTTTATACAGGCGCTCAAAGATTTATGCCGTGAAAACCGCATCCTCTTTATCCTCGACGAAGTGCAAACGGGTATCGGGCTTACAGGTCGCTTCTGGGCTCATGAGCATCACGGTGTCCAGCCGGATATTGTCAGCTTCGGGAAAAAAACCCAGGTCTGCGGTATGCTGGCCGGGCCGATCATGGACGAGGTGCCAGACAATGTCTTTCAGCGATCATTGCGAATCGGTTCCACCTTTGGCGGCAACCTGGTGGACATGGTGCGCTGCAAACGCATCCTGGAAATCATCGAATCCGAAAAGCTTGTGGATGCAGCCGACCGGCAAGGCGCCTATCTGCTGGCAAGGCTCCAGGAGCTGCAGTCACGCTTTTCCGACACCGTATCCAACGCCAGGGGGCAGGGCCTGCTTTGCGCCTTTGACCTGCCCGATCCCGAACGCCGCAAACAGTTTGTGAAACGCTGCACCCGGGCCAGGGTGCTGATTGTAGGTTGCGGCCCCAACAGTATTCGTTTTAGACCCCATCTGAACATCAGCAAAGCAGAGATTGACTACAGCCTAAAGGTCATGGCCGAAGTCCTTTCCGATATGGCCTAATCATATCAAGAAAACAAGTTCAATACGATCTTCGGCTAAATCGGCAAGGCGATTTTAAAAGCCTTGCGATATAGAGATTGAGCCGGTAAAATTAATATCTGGATCTTGCATGAAAATTAATGCGACGATTTTAATCTATATTAATGATAGCTGGCGTTATCAATTATAAAGGTGCTGGATGATTCAGAAGCAAGAGATTGACACACTTAAATCACTATATGGCTTGATGGAGAAAACCCGTTCAGTTCGAGCTACCATCGTCAACCAGATGCTATCTTTAAAATCATGTGAACAAAAACAGATCCTTAATTTGAAAAATGCCCTGGCTTCGTTGAAAAAGAGTAGCCGAGCAGACTACAAGGCCAATTTAACCATTGAGGGATCAACCGGCATTCAAGTGGATCTCTTTTATGAAATCGCTGAACTTGAAAAGGACATCTATTATCTCGAAAACGGTGAGAAGCAGTTTTTGTCTTACCTTGAATCGCGACATTTAGATTTTTCGTCTTATGTGCAAAACACAGTCAAACAACTCAAAGGTAAGCGGTTCAACTGTTTTATTACAGATCGGGACGGCACCATCAACAACTACTGCGGCCGCTACGGCACCTCCATCCAATCGGTTTACAATGCGCTGTTTTTGGCGCGGTTTGCCCGAAACATCGCATCCAACCCCATCATCATCACTTCGGCACCTCTGAAAAATCCTGGTATTGTGGATGTTAGCACACTTCCTGAACAAACCGTCATCTATGCCGCATCAAAGGGGCGAGAATTTATAGACCTCAGCGGCACTCGGAGAAGCTATCCCATTGACGCAAAAAAACAACAGCTCATCAATCGCCTGAACCAGCGGTTGACAGATCTGGTTACGAATAAAGCGTATGAAAAATTTTCCCTGATTGGATCAGGTCTGCAAAAGAAGTTCGGACAGACCACCATTGCCAGGCAGGACATTAGCGGATCAATTTCCAAGCAAAGATCCAAAGAGCTTTTAGGCCTGATTGAGCGCACTGTTCAGGAGTTGGACCCATCAGGAGAAAACTTTAAAATTGAAGACACAGGTTTGGATATAGAGATCATTCTTACAGTTGCAGGCGGAGACGCAGGGCTGAAAGATTTTGACAAAAAAGAGGCTATCAAATTT
>JASFJF010000208.1:0-6927 GCA_050122255.1 Desulfobacterales bacterium | reverse complement strand
TTTTGATGCTGCTGGGTGGTTTTGGTCTGTTCGAATTGGCGGAATTGCGGGGAATGGACATTGATCGGGCACGCACGATTGCCGTAAATGTGTTTGTTTTTACCGAAATTTTTTATCTTTTCAACAGTCGCTCTTTAAACTATTCTGTGTTGCGCATCGGATTATTTACAAACCCCTGGGCATTCGCTGGTGTAGCGCTTATGGTGATCCTGCAAATGCTTTTCACCTATTTGCCCCAAGCCAACTTTATCTTTCGGAGTGCACCTATCGGATGGGTAGACTGGGCTAAAATATTGAGTTTTGCTCTGCTGGTTTATTTTCTTGTGGAAATCGAAAAGGCGCTTCGTCAGCGCAGGAAGCAAAAAAAATCAAAACTGTAGAGGACTCTACGATGAAACCGCGCTTGAGTTTTGCAATTATCTTTTATTCTCTGGTAATGTGCACCGATCTGCTTCTGGCGGAGCCGTTCATTATTCAAAGTGACGTCCCGGCCGAGCGGGGCTTTCGCGCCACAGTGCTTTTAAGGGGGCTGGAGCATCCCTGGGGTATGGTCTGGCTGCCCAACGGTGATATTCTCGTAACTGAGCGACCGGGACGGCTGCGACGGGTGCGGGATGGCCGGCTTGTTTCTGAATCAATTGACAGTGTCCCGGAGGTTTTCGATTCCGGCCAGGGCGGGCTGCTTGATATCAGCCTGCATCCCCGATTTGAACAAAACCGTCAGGTCTATTTTACATACGCACACGGCAGCACGATCGCCAACCGCACCCGTGTGGCGACTGCTGTTTTAAACGGCAACAGACTCGAAAACTGGCGGATGATTTTTGAAGTGGCGACCAACAAATTCGGCGGCCAGCATTTCGGCTCACGCCTGTTATGGCTGCCGGATGAAACCCTGTTGGTCTCCATCGGCGATGGCGGCAATCCACCGGTCAGACTGGCAGGCGATTGGATTCGCAAACAGGCGCAAAACCGTCAGAGCCACCTGGGAAAAATCCTGCGCTTCAAAGATGACGGTTCTGTTGCGCCAGACAATCCTTTTGCTGACGCTGCCGATGCCAAACCAGAGATCTGGAGCTATGGCCACCGTAATATTCAGGGACTGGCATATGACCCCCTGCGTTTGGTGGTTTGGGCGTCAGAGCACGGCGCCTTGGGAGGCGATGAACTCAATCGCATCCAGGCAGGCAGAAATTATGGTTGGCCAACGGTAACCTTCAGCCGTGAATACTTTGATGGGTCCAAAATATCGCCTCACACGTCCAAACCCGGCATGGTCGATCCTGTGGCAGTATGGATGACGGCCATTGCACCTTCCGGGCTGGTGGTTTACTCCGGTACGCAGTTTGAGCAGTGGCAGGGAGATCTATTTGTCGGTGGTTTGAAATCACAGGACATCCGGCGTATCGATTTAAATGAAGCCGGCCAGGTCGTCGGACAGTCTGCCCTGCGTATCGGCCAGCGGGTAAGAGATGTTCGCCAGGGGCCGGACGGCCTGCTGTATGTTCTCACTGACGAATCCAATGGCAGTCTCATACGTCTCGAACCGGCTAGCGATAAAGAGTCGCCGCGCTCCCCTTAAATTTGCTATGCGCCTGATGGTTCGGCACGAAACAGATTAGATATATAGCCGCAATGATATTGCTTCATGGGAAGCAGGAGGCAGCCTTTACGAGATGTCCATAATTTTGACTGCAACTGTTCGAATCTCCTTGCCTCGCCGGACATTAAGCATGATCGATTGTCCGATGTCGTAATTTTCAAGAATACGGATGAATTCATCAATATTCTTTACTTCCTGGTTATCGACTGCCTCGATAATATCCCCCAAAATGCGATTGCGGTAATCGATACCTTGCAACCCTACACGGTCAGCTTCGGAACCCGGCACGACACGATCGATCACGACGCCCACCACGCCTAAACCGGCCGCAACCTCTTCATCCAGAACAATGATTCCGATGCCCGGACGGGGCACCTTGCCATCGGTTATTAATTTAGGGACCACCTGATTAACGACATCGACGGGCACAGCAAAGCCAATGCCGGCGAAACTGCCCGATTGAGAAATGATGGCAGTGTTGACACCGATCAGACGGCCGGCTGAATCAATCAGCGGCCCTCCTGAATTTCCGGGGTTGATGGCCGCATCGGTTTGAATGACACCGACGACTTCGCGTCCTCCGGCGGTCGGCAGCCTTCTGTCCAGGGCGCTGATGACGCCGGTTGTCAGCGTGCGGGCCAACCCGAACGGATTGCCGATCGCAAAAACCGCCTGACCAACGGCAAGATCGCTGGATGTGCCCACCGGAATAGGCCGGATGCTCTCCGGCGCACTTCGCAGGCGAATAACCGCCAGATCATGATCCGGTGAGCCGCCGACATAGGTGGCACGAATAGCCTCGCCGGTATCGAGGCGCACCTGGATAGTTTGGGCTCCCTGGATGACATGAAAGTTGGTCACGATATGCCCGTAGCCATCCCACAGGAATCCGGAACCAGCCCCTTGCCGGATTTGACGACGACCGAAAAATCCGGATTCGGCGTTTTCAGTAAATATATACACCACCGAGGGTGCAGCCGCGTTAAAGATGTTGATAGTGGAATTTTCATAGTCCGCCAGATTGCCCCGCGGTAGAATTTCACGCGGTTGGCTGACAATCCGGCGGCCGCGATCGGCAAAGCGGTCGAAGTAAATAAAAATGGCTGCGATCGCAAAAAAGATTAATATTACGAATAAAAGCCGATTGGGGCTGCGCATTTTTCAAAACTCCATTTTTATTTTGGCGGGCACCTCGCGCTGAATCGGGATGGCACCCGCGTGCTCCGCCAGCGAAACGACCAGCGCGTGCGGGTAGGTCATGCTGGCGATGCCGATAAAGATGACACGCACCAGGTCGGGCATGTCGAAGCTGACGCCACTGAGCAATAAATAGGCGGATACGCCCATTACCAGCGTCGCTGTGGTGACAGGCAGCGCCAAGCGAATTATACCGGTGACGGCCGACAGGGCAGAGCCCGTTAAGGTATTGCCTGACATGCGGAGCATGTGGCGAATCGAATGCAGAAAACTAAAGTAGACGCCGAAGGCCAGCAGGGCCGGGAGGATGTAAAAAAGCGCTGCCAGAACCGCCAGCTCGATGGTCTGCAGCAAAAAAAAGGGCTCTTTGCGGCGAATGAATTGAAAACCGCTCCAGATGATGCACACCAGCAGGCAGGCAGCAAAAACGGGCATGATTTCGACAAGCATTGAAACCACGTTTCGGGCGCCTGGCTCCGGAATTAGATATGAAAACAGCTGCAAAATTTCCTCCCGGTTGAATACGGCCGGCAATGTCAGCACAAGTCCACCACGGGCAAGGACTTCGGCGATGCGGACCAACAGCGGGGTTGAGGGTGTTGCCATACTGTCGCCCGAACCGAAATGGTAGAGTGTCAGGGCAAGAAATGCAACAAAGCTGGCGGTTGGATGAATCCACCATAATAGCAGCACAATGGCCATAGTGAGCATGTAGGTCGCCAAGAAGTAAAACGCCCAGCCTTTACCGATCCGGGGTTGCAGAAATTGCTTTGCAAGGGCGTAATCCAATGCCCCATGCGGGATCCCTACAAAAGGCAGAAGAACGACAAGCAGCGTTAAGTGCAATTCGGTCGAACCGGGCCCGAAAATTGCGCTGCCGGCCAGGGCGGCCATTGCAATGCAGCTAAATAAAAATGTGTGGCGAGCCAACCAAATGCGATATGTCATCCGAGCGATCACGACGCTGTGCCTCCAGCAAAAGTAATCCGTCTTGCCTGGCGTATGAAAGGACGCTTCGGCATTGCTGCGATCACCCGAAGCCTATCCATAATGGATGCCTTATCTGATAGAAATCGCACCAGTCGGTCGGATGGCACGCGCTGGAAAAGATGAAAAAAGACTTCCGGCGCTTGCGATGGATGCTCCGCTAAAAATGAAAGAAAAATTCTGTCCATGCAGGTAGACAGCCATGAACGCGGCTCAGGCAGCCGTTGATACCGACCGGCAGCGATATTCTGTGCAATCGACTGACTCCATTTCTGAATGGCAAGAAACCCGTATCCTGTGCTTCCCTTGACCATCCCGGCCGCAGTGCCGATGGGTATCAAACGTGTCGGCACTTTGGGAGGCGAAAGTTCTGCTGTCATTGGAATAATGCCCTGCTCCTGAAACAGGACTTCATAGTTGTTCAGGTTGAAGCGATCGCCCATATAATCTCTGATCAAATTAATATATACGCCGGTTTCAAGCGGCAGATGCGAAATCACGGTTGGTTCGACAAGCGCTTCGTTTTTTGAAAAGGGCAGGACGTAGACAAAGGTTATGCCGTGGCGTTGTGTTACGTCGAAATCCATGAGCGTGACGGTTCTGCCGTCGAATACAGGTCTGTGTGCCCGTATTTTTTGACCGGTGTAATGCTGTAAAAGATAACCCCTGCTAAGCAGTTGGCTGACATCATTTCTGCCGTCAAATACGACCTTCGCTCTAAAGGCCCCCCTGTTTGTACAGATGCAGACATCACTCTTATTTTCAACAATATCCGTTACAGCCGTTTGAAGGAAAAGATCGGCCGATGTAGACCGCTCGATGGTCTTTTGTGCAGCTGCGTAGAAGGCATCGCCGGGCAGATACTGATAGGGAAATTGCGAGGATGTCTGGATCACTTCACGGCCCTTGAACCGAACCTTCCATCGGCCCCACTCGCAACCGATAGCGTGCGAAAACCGGTGCTTTGTCGTTTTCCAGAAACACCAGACGCGATCAAGATGGTACGAGCGGCGTGGTTCGAACACCGCGATGCGCCGATCACCGCATAATGCCTGAACCAGCTCAACCGCCAGCGTCAGACCGGAGCAACCCGCACCGACAATGGCATAATCATAAACCGTTTCCATCAAAGGCCTCTATCGGTTCCGGGCAGCCCTTTAAGTGCCTGGTGCAGTTTCAAATCATGATCCGGTTGACGACCGGCATTCCAGTAATGCGGGTTAAACAGCGTGCTGGCGACAGCGCATAGAGTTCGCCATGTTTTCTCCGAATCCCTGATAAAGGCCCTGCGACCCCAGATAGATTCGGCCCGAATTTGCGGGCCAATGGCTTCGTAAAGTCGCGCAGCTGTCATTACTGCTAAACGTGCGCGAAACGGAATGAAGCGCATGCCTTTATCAGCGCTGCGATAATATCGAGCAGCGCGGTCAAGAAGTTGTTCTCTGGCATCGGCGACTTGCTGCCTGATATAAGGTTCGCCGCTTAAAATGTGGTGCGGCTCGACATCGATCCCCAGCATTTCTGGCGGCAGATAAATGCGATCGTTGTGGGCATCATCGACGACGTCCCTTGCAATGTTGGTCAACTGCATCGCAATGCCTAAATCGACGGCAAACGGCAGGGCAGCCGGATCTCCGACCCGCATGACGCTACACATCATTAAGCCCACTGTAGAAGCTACACCGTAGGCATAGCGTACCAAATCGTCCCAAGATTTTACTCTAACTTTGGCGGTATCGGATTGGATCGCGTCGACCAATATTTTCGGAAGCCGGAAGTCTATTCGATTCTGTTGAGCCAAGTCAATGAAAGCTTGTACAGCCGGCTGGCAACTGAAGGCGGCATCCAGATCGGATCGGATGTTGCCTAATTTGTGCCTGGCAACATAAGTTGTTTGATGGTCGGCGACATCATCTACGTGTCGGCAAAATGCATATAGAACCGCTACGTCGGTTGCTGTCTGGCGAGGAAACAGTCTAGCAGCCCAGGTAAAGCTTTTGGCATGGCGCGCCATTGTTTTCTGGGCGCTGCCCCGATGGTTTATATTGTTGTAGGGTGCCGCACATGAGTGGCTTTCCATTGATGATACCTTTCTATTTAACCGGATAGGTGACGGATATGCTGATGATCAATCACGTTCTGTAACACTTTGGCAGAGCAGAGCACACCGGGCAGGCCGGCGCCGGGGTGGGTACCGGCGCCGACAAAATACAAGCCCTTTAGCCGCTTATTTTTGTTATGAAATCGGAACCAAGCCGACTGGGTGAATATGGGCGCTATGGAAAAGCCGCTTCCCCACAGGGATAGGTAATTGCGCTCGAAGTCAAGCGGTGTCATGTAAAATGAGTGGACGATGTGGCGTTTCAGGTCCGGAAGCAAATGCGTTTCTAATGTCTCCAAGATGCGGTCCCGATACCTGTCGCCCACGAGCCTCCAATCTATTCCGCTTTTAAGATTCGGTACCGGAGATAGAACATAGAAACTGTCGCATCCCTCCGGTGCCATGGTCGCGTCTGTTGCGGTCGGACGGTGAAGATAGAGGCTTAAATCGTCTGCCAGTTGCTTGTTGTTGAAGACATCCTTTAGTAGCCCCTTGAAGCGTGGTCCCAGCCAGATCGTATGATGCGCAACCTGATCGTACCTGCGGGAAGTTCCAAAATAAAGCACGAATAAGCCCATAGAGTAAATCATACGTTTGATGCGCCGATCAATTACGGGACTATTGTGGCCATCCGGCATCATGCGCGTGTAGACGTATGGTGGATCCGCATTCATGACGACAATGTCGGACCGCAACTGCTTGCCATTCTCAATGATGACCCCACCGGCATGTTGATTTTTATCCACGATTTGCTCGACGGTCGTGCCGAGCCGCAAGTGGATACCATGGCGGCGCATCAAGTCGCCAAGCGCATCAATCAAAAAGCCCATCCCCCCCATGCAGTAATGGATTCCCCAGCGCCTTTCAAGGTAGTGTATCAGGGTATAAATCGAAGTTGTGTCAAACGGATTTCCGCCGACCAGCAGGGGGTGGATACTGAATATCTGGCGTAGGTAAGAATCCTTGATATAGCGTGAGACCATCCCGTATACGCTTCGGTAACTTTGAAGGCGGATAAGCTTAGGCGCCTGGGCAATCA
>JASFJF010000207.1:0-6929 GCA_050122255.1 Desulfobacterales bacterium | reverse complement strand
ACAAAGGGAAAACACATCAATTTACTTCTATCCTTTCGTGTCCTTCGTGCCTTTCGTGGTTATGTATGCCTCACTTGAGCTTTCTGCATAACCATATTAAAGATCGCGGTTATCCGGGAAACTCCAGTTGGATCCGTCTGATATTATCTCACCACGAAGAACACGAAGATCACAAAGGGAAAACACATCAATTTACTTCTATCCTTTCGTGTCCTTCGTGCCTTTCGTGGTTATGTATGCCTCACTTGAGCTTTCTGCATAACCATATTAAAGATTATAAATACTAACTAGAGCAACTTGTAATAGACAGTTTCCTATCCGGAAATGATGGATTTTTTTTGGTCCTACAACACAACAGGATTCTGAACCCGTATCTAAACGCCTTTATGAGGTAAAGACATAAAATAAAAATTTGAACCCATTTAAAAATTGTGGATAAGGGTTCATGGCAAGACGCGGTTCGGCGAAAAAGCGGAGCATACACGTAAGTATGTGAGCATTTTACGCAGGGTCGGGGGAAAAGGGGGCCCCTGGCCCTGCCAGCAACACAGCCATGAGCGCTTGGACGCGCTTTTTGAGATGGTTTTTAAAATAATTGAAGGCGGGTCCGATAGGCATCGATCACCTCTTCCGGGTCATCGGTGATCACAATGTTGTCCTGAATCCAGGCGGGCGCCCGGCCATGATGGATCATTTCATGAATCTGCTGGTCGATGCCATTCCAGTAGCCTTTGCGGCTCTCGGTATCAAAAAGGATGACCGGGACCTGTTCCAGAATGGAAAGCTTCATGTTGCACAGCGTAATCCCCAGTTCTTCCAGCGAGCCCAGACCGCCGACATTGAAGATCGGAAAAGATGCTACCTCAAACCATTTTTGCCTGCTATGCCTGCAGGTGGCCTGAAAGACCTGACAGAAGTCTACATCGGTGGTCATGGTTTGATCGGTAATGTCCAAAAAATTGGCGCCGGACAGTATGCCACGGTTGCGCGCCAGGGTGTTGGCCTGCTCCATCACCCCGCTACCGCCTCCGGTAACGATGCCGATACTCTGGCCCCAGAATGCAATCAAGGCATCCATGAGATCCCCTAAGCGCCCCTGGCCTTCTTTGGAAAGCCGCATGTTAGAGCCGTAAAAGGCAAACAGCATCGATTTATGAAAATCAGCCAAACGCTCGGGCAGCACAAAATAGCCCATGCCGTCACGCATGGTGTGAACCATCAGGCAGCCGTTCAGTCCGGATACCCAGTACACTTCGATACCGAAGGCATGGTATTCCTGCAGACGATTGTGGTCCAGCTGCGAGAGAAACGGGCCATGCTCGCAGGAGGGTTCGTAGAAATAGAGCGCCTTTATTTTACCATCACAGGCAAAATTGATGATATCGCGATGTTCGATTAGATTCGGGAAATATTTAAGCGCCAATACAGCCGGTGACTTGTTAAAGGACTCGGCAAGTTTGGAAGTGGCGTATGCATGGCTGCATTCACTGGTTGGTGAATAGTCCCGCCGTGCGACGGCGCAGAGGGCACGGGTGACCTCGCAGTCATCGCCGGGACCGTTCAAAAAGATGCGTGCGTTATTAATGGCATTTTTTTTATCCTCAATCAGCGCGACCGGTTTGTCAAGGTAATGGCAGCTGTTGGGTTTAGGGGGTTCGAATTTTTCTTCCAGTTTACGCATTTGCCGGTAGCTAAAATAGGAACCGTTGCCGGTGTCCTGATTTAAATGCACACTATTTTTGGATTTGGCGGCATTGTATACCTTGGCGCTGATCAAGGGGTTGACAATGGGATGTCGGGTGTGGTTGACGATTTCAAGGTAAATACGAATGCCGCGGGTCTTGATGGGATCCAGAACCGTGGCCGGCAAGTTCCGCCCCAGTTCAAAGCCGCTTTGCAAAACGACGTAATGCTCATTAAGATACATGGAGCATGTCGTTACCGCGCCTTTACCGGGAGCAATATTCAATGCCGGTACAGCCTTGCGAACCTGGTAGCGATTTAACAGCTCTCGCCCGTCTTCGCGGAGCAATATGCGGCCCAGCGCTTCCTGATCGAGGGGCTCCTTTAGTTCGCAAATGACCTTGTGGGGGGCGATGACAATACTGCCGTCGGCCGAAATGGTTGTGGAAGCCGGTAATTTGAGCTGCGAGCGTTCGATGGCTTCCAGTACCTCATCAGAGGTCAGGAGCGCATCAGGATCGCAAAATACCAGCCGTCCGACAGGCAACCCCAGGGTAATAAACTCCCGCAGTGCCTTTAGGCCTGGATAGCCCGGAATCAACGGAGAGGCAACCTGCTGGAGCGTAATACAATCTCCTTTTAGATCTGCTTCTGTAGGCGGCTCACATTTGATCTGGATACCCAGCCGCGCAATTCTGGATCGCTCGCTAAAAACGATGTCTTTCGCTTGTTTTTTTAGACGCTCGATGAGCTGATCGTTTAAACCGAAGGTCGTTTCAAATGTTATCGCCCGGGAGTTGGAGTTCAGTATTTTGCTGATCACCCCGTCGTCGGATTGCACCAAGCCGCGATAGGTTAGATTTTCCTGTTCTGCCTTGGCCATGTATCATTCCCCAATTCAGCTTCAAAAAGAATAAATTGAATTATTTTAGTTAGTTAACTACGGCTTCGCCCTAAAGCGCCTTGCAGTTGAAAGCCTCCGGCTCGCCCTGTTGAGTACCGTTTCACAGCCCCCGCTGGGGATTCAATAGGGCTCGTGCAAGAGGCCGGTATTATATCTATATATATAGGCCACATCCATAAAAATTAAATGATTTATGAATCGTTGACAAGCTATGATATCAGAAATTCAGGCGAAAACGGCCGGCGGAAAGGATAGTCCACTCGTATGCGAACCACAAGACTTTTTTGAATCGAATCTTCCAAATTGTCGCTATATGGTTAAAGGTTCGGGTTTTCGATTAACATGTTTTCAATAATTTTGATTAATGAAGTATCGGTAATCAGCTCATCTCTGATTGCATTGAGCCTTATCTCTTTAAGCATCATGTGATCAAGAACCCAACCAAACCCCAGTTGCTCAAAATAAATTATGGTCTCCTTGTCATTTAGCAAAACGCAGCCTCCGATCAATATCTAAATTTCGATGTAATTTATATATCGTCACTTTATCCCGATAGCTTTAGGCATTATAGCGGTTGTCCTTAATACCTGAATCTTGCATGAAAATTAATGAGAAGTGAAATTATATTAAATAACAGCCAAATAGAAAAATCCTGATGGGTTGTTTTTATTTGACACGCTAAGGCCTTAACCCTATGATTTGTGAAATCGATTGGTCGTAAAGTTAGCAAACAGGAACAACGGCAAACATAAGCAATTATCGAAATGAGCATTTGCAACGAAATACCGCCATCAGAATGGCGTAAAGGAAAAAGCCCGATCGGATTGTTTGTTTGTGACTTTGACGGGACCCTGCTGAAAACGGACCGCAGCTTTTCAAGTGAAGATCTGGACGCTCTAAAAGGGCTTGGCCAGCTGGGTATTGCGAGGGCAATTGCAACCGGCAGATCGCTTTATTCGATCAATACCATACCCATTTCAAACCTGCCGGTGGATTTTCTCATATTTTCCAGTGGAGCCGGTATCAATCGACATCCCGATGGCCTGATCATTCGCAACACCGGCCTTGAGGCCCATCAGGTGAGTCAGGCAATTCAAATCCTGCAGGCAAACCAGCTTGATTTTATGGTTCACCGTCCGATCCCGGATAACCATGCCTTCAGTTATTTTGAATCAACATCTGATAATGTGGATTTCAACAGGCGCATCGACATCTACCGCCAATTTGCAAAACCGCTGGATACACGCCATGATGGCTTTGAGATGGCAACCCAATTGCTTGCCGTCGTTCCACCTGAAGATAGCCGCCCGTTAATTCAGACACTGCGGACGGCTTTGCCGGATTTTAATATCATACAGACAACTTCTCCTCTGGACGGACGTTCCACCTGGATCGAGATCTTTCCGGCAACCGTATCGAAAAGTCTCGCCGCTGCCTGGCTGGCAGAAAAATTTGGACTGAACGCCGACCAGGCGCTTTCCGTTGGCAACGACTACAATGACCTGGACCTGCTTGACTGGGCGGGATACAGCTTTGTGGTCCGCAATGCGCCACCGGATTTAACCGACCGCTTCCCGACGGTGTCCTCAAACAATGATGGCGGTGTGGCGCAAGCCATCCATCAATGGCTCGCTTCGGGATCATTCGAGCATGCTTAGTGTGCTGCCCCAAGCATTTGGCTCGACCCACCACGCAGGTTGGATCCCAAATATCGGGGCACCAGAACTTTGTCACTCATAGCGCCTTTCAGGAAAGGACATGGCAGCCGCGTTTGAACCATAAAAATATAGAAGCTATCTTAAAAATAGTAAATCACGTTCAAAGGCAAGGCGTCGATTCGGTTTTTTAAGCGGAGCGTACACGCAGTACGTGAGCATTATAAACCGAATCGCAACGCAGCCATTGAGTGTGAGTTGCTGTTTTTAAGATAGCTTCTGATTAGCCAGCGACTTCCTTAACCGCCTCTTCGAAAATAGTCAGACCCAGATCGATTTCTTTGGCAGTCACGGTTAGCGCCGGGCAGAAGCGGATGCTGTTTTCGCCGCAGCCCAGTATCAGCAGACCTTTTTCAAATGACTTGCGAATGATGGCCGGTCGCCATTTAGTGGCCGGCTTTTTGGTTTCCCGATCTTTGACGAATTCGACACCCACCATCAGCCCTTTGCCGCGGACATCACCCATACATTCATAGGTCTTCTGGAGTTCTCGCAACCCTTTCATGAGGCGCTTGCCCTGAACGGTTGCATTTTTCATCAGGTTTTTCTCCAGCAACTCGATGGTTGCCATGGCCGCCTGGCATGAAATCGGGTTGCCGCCGAAGGTGGATGCATGCGAGCCGGCTTCCCAATCCATAATTTTGGCGGGTGCTACCATGGCGCCAAGCGGCATGCCCGAGGCAATACCCTTGGCAACGGCCATAATATCCGCCTTGGCCTTGAAGTGCTCGATGGCAAACATTTTGCCGGTGCGTCCCATACCGGATTGGACTTCATCGGCGACGTAAAGAATGCCGTATTTTTTGGCGATTCGATACATTTCCTTATGAAACCCCGGCGGCGGCACGATGTAGCCGCCTTCCCCCTGAATGGGCTCGATAAAGATGGCCGCCACCTCTTCCGGCGGCACGGTTGTCCGAAACAATGTGTCTTCTATCCATTTCACGCAAAACAGATCGCAATCGGGATAGCATAGGTTGTAGGCGCAGCGATAACAGTATGCATAAGGAATATGCGTAATGCCGGGCACGAATGGATTGTAATGCTTTTTTTGAACAGTTTTGCTGGCCGTCAAGGAAAGCGCACCCATGGTACGCCCGTGAAAGGCCCCGAAAAAGGCGATATTGAGCTCTCGTTTGGTATGCCAGCGGGCCAGTTTAAAAGCCGCCTCAACGGCCTCGGCCCCCGAGTTGCCAAAATACACCCGCTTGGGGCCATTGCCGGGAACAATCGAGGCCATTTTTTCGGCCAGCTGAATTTGGGGCGTATAATAAAAGTCGGTTCCGGACATGTGCAGCAGTTGCTCGGCTTGCTTCTGGATGGCCTCGACAACATGCGGATGGCAATGGCCGGTCGCATTCACAGCAATGCCGGCTGTAAAATCCAAAAAGCTGTTTCCATCGACATCGTGAACCCACATTCCTTGGGCCTGGTCAACCACCAGCGGGTAAACGCGGGTGTACGATGGTGAAACATAGAATTTGTCGAGTTTAATTAGCTTCCTGGCACGTGGGCCCGGCAGCGCGGTTTTGATCGTCGGTTTTTTAGACATGGCTCCTCCGGCAATTAGTTCGACACTGACTTAATATTAGCGTCCGCTTGGATCATTGTTTTATCTATATACATATATTCCAATAGCTTATCTTATTATTGCAAAAAGTGCAAGAACGCATCAGGTCCCTGAAATAAGTCCGGGTCAACGACCACCCGCACAGCGGGTGGCTTGGATTTTGTCGCCGGTAGGCGTAAAAAGAACGAGGCGCGCAATTCCCCGGTCGTCGCGGGTAAAAGCGGGTGCGAAGCAACCGGTTTGAAAACCCAATCAAAACCTGGCCACAGAAAAAACCTTTTTCTGCGCTCTTCTATCTGTTAATACCTGAATCTTGCATAAAAATTCAGGCAATATATAAGGAGTATAAAATGTCTGCAATAATTACCCATAGCGTGACGCTTCATGAGGGTCGCGTGTTTAATCTGGTAAAGGAAAATTACACCCTGAACAATGGTGTCACTTCAGAAATGGATTTTGTTCAACATCCGGGTGCGGCTGCAATGGTTCCGATGTTGAACCTCACAGATATCATTTTAATCAAGCAGTACCGGCACGCGATCCGCGATTTTATCTGGGAAATTCCGGCCGGCACGCTGGATCCCGGGGAATCGCCCCTCAGTTGCGCCCAAAGGGAGCTTATCGAGGAAACCGGATATGCCGCCGCAGACTGGCACCAGCTGGGTACCATTACCCCCCTGCCGGGTTGTTCTGACGAACGGATTCATATCTTCTTAGCCTGGTGCCTGGAGGCAGCCGAACAGGATCTGGATGATGATGAAATGCTAAAGGTTCATCAGATTAACCTCGAAGATGCATTGCAGATGATTTTGACAGGTGAAATTGCCGACGGGAAAACCATTTCGGGGCTCTATCTGGCATCGCAATGGCTCAAACAAAACCACCCCGGCATAAATAGAAAGTGATTTGTTTATTAACCGCAGACCCACGCAGATATCCGCAGACAGTATCTTTTCCTTGCTCGACTTGAGCAAGGAAAAACTGCATGCCCTTCGGGCAAACAGTTTTATTTATCCAATTTTAAAATGAAGATATTCACAAGTTGATAACCAAGTTA